>NZ_JBKBCT010000110.1:0-8935 GCF_050871525.1 Kineococcus auxinigenes
CCCCCCCCCCCCCCCCCCCCCCCCCCCCCCCCCCCCCCCCCCCCCCCCCCCCCCCCCCCCCCCCGCCCCCCCCCCCCGCCCCCCCCCCCCCCCCCCCCCCCCCCCCCCCCAGGAGGGGGTGGGGGAGGTGGCGGCGGACGCGAGGACGCCCGGGACCCCTCGCGGGGTCCCGGGCGTCCCGGGACTGCGTCAGCTCGTCACTTGGGCGGGGTGACGTCCCCGCGCCAGGCACCGGTCTCGGCGCCGCGCGACTCGATGAACTCCTTGAAGCGCTTGAGGTCCGCCTTGATCTGGCGGTCGTCGGCGCCGACCGCGGCGCCGACCTTCTCGACGAGGCCCTCGGTCTCCCAGTCCATCTGGACGGTGACCTTGGTCTTGTCGTCGGCGATGCGGTGGAAGGTCACGACACCGGCGTGGTCCTTGCCGTCCACGCTCTTCCACGCGACGCGCTCGTCGGGGTGCTGCTCGGTGATCTCGGTGTCGAACTCGCGCTCGACCCCGGCGATCTTCGTCTTCCAGTGGTTGCGGGTCTCGGTGATCTGCGTGATCGACTCGACACCGCTCATGAAGTGCGGGAAGGACTCGAACTGCGTCCACTGGTTGTACGCGGTGTGGACGGGGACGTCGACGTCGATGCTCTCGGTGACGCTGCTCATTCTGGAACTCCTCCTGCGGCTCGTGGTCCGGGAGCCGCTCGTCGTCCTGACGGCGTGCTGATCCCACTGTGCCCGCGGGGGCACCGGCTTGCACCTCGAGATGCGACCGGCCCCCCGGGGTCCGGCGGGTCAGTCCTTGAGGGGGTCGTTCCCCCAGTTCATCAGGGAGTACCGCCACTTGGTGCCGGTGACGTCCCCCTGCGGGCGCTGCGCGGAGTGCCGGTGCACGTAACCGACGACCTTCTTCATGTGCGCGTGGTCGTCGTCGTCCAGGTCGGCCTGCTTCGCGCGCAGGATCTCGACGATGCGCCGGCCGGAGGCGTGCCCCACGGACTCGTCCCCGCCGTCGCTCTGGCCCACCGACCGCGACTCCTCGGTGTCCAACCAGTCCTCCAGCTCCTTCGGCGTCATGTTGACCGCCTCGCCGAAGTCTTGACGGACCTGACGGCGCTCGTCGTCGCTCAGCTCCTGCTTCGCCATGGCGCCAGCGTGGCCGGTCAGAAGGCGTAGCGCACGTCGAGGTAGGGGGCTCGCTCGGCGATGAGGTCGAGCAGCTGACGGACGTAGCGGCCCTTCTCGCCGCTGCGGTAGCGCACGTTGACGGCGCCGCCCTCGGAACGTTTGCGTTCCTGCAACGCGGGCTGCCACAGCAGTTCCTCGGCCTTCGGGTGCCAGCCCAGGTTGACCTCGTGCAACCGTCCGTTGTGGGTCAGGAAGATGACCTCCGCGGCGAGCTGCCGCTTGGTGGCCTCGTTCGTGGCCTCGCCGAGTGAGTCCAGCAACCGTGCCCACTGCGGCAGCCAGCCGTCGGTGACGACCACGGGGGAGAGGTTGACGTGCACCTCGTACCCGGCGGCGACGAAGTCGTCCAGCGCCGCGAGCCGCTCGGCGACCGGGCTGGTGCGCACGTCCAGCACCTTGGCGACCTCCTCGGGCATCAGGGAGAACCGCACCCGGGTGCGGCCTGCCGGGTCCAGCTCCAGCAGGCGCCGGTTGACGTTCTTGGTGGCGAAGGACGCCTTGGCCGTGGGCAGCGCGCGGAACAGGGCGATGAGGTCGTCGACGTTGTCGGAGATCTCCGCGTCCACCGAGCAGTCGCTGTTCTCCCCGATGTCGTACACCCAGGCGTGCGGGTCGCACTGGTTCGGCTCGGCCTTCACCCCCTGGCGCGCCACGTGCCGGCTCAGGTAGCCGGTGATCTGCTCGATGTTCGCGAACACCGTGATCGGGTTGCTGTACCCCTTGCGGCGCGGCACGTAGCAGTAGGCGCAGGCCATCGCGCAGCCGTTCGCGGTGGAGGGCGCGATGAAGTCCGCCGAGCGGCCGTTGGGCCGGGCGGCCAGCGACTTCTTGACCCCCAGCACGAGGGCCTCGCGCTTGATCCGCACCCAGCGCGCCACGTTCGTCTCGTCGCCGTGCAGCTCCGGGATGTTCCAGTGGCTGTCCACCTCCACGCGGGTGGCGTCCGGCCAGCGCTCCAGGACCTGCCGGCCGCGGGGCAGTTCCGCGGCGGCGGGCTCCACGTAGATCCGCGTCACGTCCACCAGCCGCTGCTCCCGCACGGGTCCAGTGTGTCGGTCGCCACCGACACGCCGCGCCCCGGCGGGGCCCGCCCCGCTCGCCGCGCGCATCGTGGAGGCGCTGCCTACCGTGGATCGCGTGAGCGACCAGTACACGTTCCAGAACCCCGTCGAGCAGTACCGCACCGAGGGGTTCGAGCCCCAGCCGCAGGACGGTCCCGGCCTCGCCCGTGAGCTGGGTCCCGCTCCCGACCACGGCGAGTCCACCTACCGCGGCACCGGCCGGCTCAGCGGCCGCAAGGCGCTGGTCACCGGCGCCGACTCCGGCATCGGTCGGGCCGCGACCATCGCCTTCGCGCGCGAAGGCGCGGACGTCGTCCTCAACTACCTGCCCGAGGAGCAGCAGGACGCCGAGGAGGTCGCCCAGCTCGTGCGCGACGCCGGGCGCAAGGCGGTGCTGGCCCCCGGTGACCTGACCGACGAGGCGTTCGCCCGCAGCCTGGTGCGCACCGCGCTCGACGAGCTCGGCGGCATCGACCTCATCGCCAACGTCGCCGGCAAGCAGCAGCACGCGGAGGACGTCGCCGACATCACCACCGCGCAGTTCGACGAGACGATGCGCACGAACCTGCACGCGCTGTTCTGGATCGTGCAGGAGGCCGTGCCGCACCTTCCGCCGGGCTCGACGATCGTCAACACCTCCTCCGTGCAGGGCTACCAGCCCTCCCCGAACCTGGTGGACTACGCGACCACCAAGTCCGGGATCATCGCCATGTCCAAGGCGCTGGCGCAGCAGCTCGCGCCGAAGGGCATCCGCGTCAACGTGGTCGCGCCCGGGCCGGTGTGGACGCCGCTGCAGGTCGCCGGTGGCCAGCCGGACGAGGCGATGCCGGAGTTCGGGCAGTCGACGCCGCTGGGCCGCGCCGCGCAGCCGGCCGAGCTGGCGCCCGCGTACGTGTTCCTCGCCTCGCCGGAGTCCAGCTACGTCCTGGGCGAGGTCCTCAACGTCAACGGCGGCATGCCCACCCCGTGAGCCCACCGCGCACGACCTCACGCACCACCTCCCGCGCCGACCTGGTGCGCACGGCGCGGGAGGCCTTCGGGTTCGACGAGCTGCGCCCCGGGCAGGCCGAGGCGATGGAGGCCGTCCTGGCCGGCCGCGACGTCCTGGCCGTGATGCCGACGGGTTCCGGCAAGTCGGCGATCTACCAGGTGCCGGCGCTGCTGCTCGACGGTCCCGTGGTGGTGGTGTCCCCCCTGATCGCCCTGCAGCGCGACCAGGTGGACGGCCTGCGCGAGGACGTGCGCCGTGGCGGGGCGGTGATGTTGAACTCCCAGTTGCCGGCGTCCGAGTGGAACGAGGCGCAGGAGGCCCTGCGCAGCGGCGAGGTGAGGTTCGTGTTCCTCGCCCCCGAGCAGCTGGCCCGCGATGAGGTGCTGGACGAGCTGGCGCGGCTGCACCCGCGCCTGCTCGTGGTGGACGAGGCCCACTGCGTCTCCTCCTGGGGGCACGACTTCCGCCCGCAGTACCTGCGGCTGGGGGCGGCGGCCGAGCGCCTGGGCCGGCCGCAGGTCGTGGCGCTCACGGCGACGGCCAGCCCGCAGGTCCGTTCCGAGGTGCTGGACCACCTGAGGATGCGCGACCCCCTGGTGTTCGTGGAGGGTTTCGACCGCCCGGAGATCGACCTGCAGGTGCGCCGGTACTCCCGGGCGGACCGCCAGCACGACGGGGTCCTGGAGTCGGTCACCGCCACCGACGGCGCGGTCGTCGTGTACGTGGCCCGCCGGCGCGACGCCGAGGAGATCGCCGGGGAGCTGCGCGAGGCGGGCAGGGCGGCGGAGTTCTACCACGCCGGCCGCAGGCGCGACGACCGCGACCGGGTGCTGCGCGAGTTCGTCGACGGCACCCTGGACGTGGTGGTCGCCACGAACGCGTTCGGCATGGGCATCGACAAACCCGACGTGCGCGCCGTCGTGCACGCCCACGTCCCCGACTCCCTGGACAGCTACTACCAGGAGATCGGCCGTGCCGGGCGCGACGGGCAGCCCGCCCGTGCCGTCCTGCACTACCGCCCCGAGGACCTGGGGCTGCGGACGTTCTTCACCTCGTCCGTCGCGAAGCCCGAGCCTCTGCGGGAGGTCGCCGCCGCGGTGCGCGCCCACGACGAGCCGGTCGAGCCGGTCGAGCTGCGCCGGGAACTGGGGACCACCGCGACCCGTCTGGCGGGTGTGGTGAACCTCCTGGAGGAGGCCGGCGCCGTCCACGAGGACGAGCGGGGCCGGTTGATCGCCGATCCCGGCGGGCCGAAGCCCGCCGAGGCGGCCGACGCCGCGGTGGAGCTGTCCGAGCAGCAGCGATCGGTGGAGCGCTCCCGGCTGGAGATGATGCGTTCGTACGCCGAGACCACGGCGTGCCGCCGGCGGTTCCTGCTGGGGTACTTCGGCGAGGAGCTGGACGGCCCCTGCGGGAACTGCGACACCTGCCGGGCCGGCACCGCCGCCGAGCACAGCGGTACCGGCGCGGGCGAGCCGTTCCCCGTCGGTTCCACCGTGCAGCACCCGGAGTGGGGCGGTGGGCAGGTCATGCACTACGAGGAGGACCGGGTCACGGTGCTGTTCGAGGGGGTCGGGTACCGAACGCTGGCGCTGGAGCTCGTCGAGGAGCGGAACCTGCTGCAGCCGGGGTGAAACCCTCCTGCCGGTTCCCCGCCACACGATGTTCTCGCAGCGGACGCCCGCCCGTGGGGAACCGCTCGGTTCGATGGGGGCACCTGTTGTGCACGACCCCTGGAGGACCTGTGCGTGCCATCCCGCAGACCCGCTCCCGCCGCATCGCGGCGGGTCTCGCCGCCGCCGGCGTGATCACCACCGTCACCGCCGGCGCGGGCGTCGCCGCCGAGGTGGCGCAGCGGCCGGAGAGCCGTTCCTCGCTCGCACCGGCCGGTGCGGACGTCCAGGCGAAGTCCGCGCCCGCCACCAGTGCGCCGACGGCCAAGAACGTGATCCTGTTCGTCGGCGACGGCATGGGCGCCGCCCACCGTGCCGCCGGCCGCCTGGCCCTGGCCGGGCTGGACCGCGAGCTCTACATGGACTCCCTGCCGGTGTCCGGGCTGGTGCACACCTCCCCGGACGACCCCGAGGCGGTCATCACCGACTCGGCCGCCGGCGCGACCGCGTACGCCACGGGCGTGAAGACCTTCAACGGCGCCGTGGGCGTGGACCCGCGCGGCAACGCGATCCCCACCGTCCTGGAGCGCGCGAGCGACGCGGGCAAGGCCACCGGCCTGGTCACCACCGGCCAGATCACCGACGCGACCCCGGCCGCGTTCGCCGCGCACGTGGCCGACCGCGGCGAGCAGTCCGTCATCGCCGAGCAGTACCTGACCTCCAGCCGGCCCGACGTCCTGCTCGGCGGCGGTGAGGACTGGTGGCTGCCGGAGGGTGAGGAGGGTGCCTTCCCCGACGCCCCGGCCGAGGACCCCGAGGAGGGCAGCCGCTCCGACCGCGGTGACCTGCTCGACCGCGCGCAGGACGAGGGCTACACCTACGTGAACTCCGCTGAGTCGCTGGCGCAGGCCGAGGGCGGCAAGCTCCTGGGGCTGTTCGCCAACCAGGAGATGTTCCAGCAGAACCCCGAGGGCGAGGGCGACGTCTACGACCCGGTCGTCTCCCTGGAGCAGATGACCGCCAAGGCGATCCAGACCCTGGCCGACGACGAGGAGGGCTTCTTCCTCGTGGTGGAGGAGGAGGGTGTCGACGAGTTCGCCCACTCCAACAACGCCGCCAGGACCGTCCAGGCCGTCGACGAGCTGGACAAGGCCGTGCTGGCGGCCAAGACCTTCGCCGAGCGCGACGGCGAGACCCTGGTGATCACCACCGCCGACCACGAGACCGGCGGCATGAGCGTCGAGTCCGTCGACGAGGGCGACGAGTCCGGTGCGGGCGAGGCCGAGGGGATCTCCGCCGAGGACGGCCCCTTCCCGATCGCCCGCGGCGACCGGGAGTTCGTCGTGGACTGGACCACCAGCGGGCACACCGGCGTCGACGTGCCGCTGACCGCCTACGGGCCCGGTTCCGAGCTGCTGACCGGCGTCTACGAGAACACCTACGTGCACGACGCGATGCTGGCCGCGATGCGGATCCGCTGACCCGGCCGGCCCCGGTGGGGCACCCGTGTCGGGTGCCGCACCGGGGTCTCCGCTGTCCGCTACGCTGACGCATGAACGATGTTGATAGCGCTACCGTTGCACCGCCGCTGTCGCTACCGCGCGCTCCGAACCCGCTGACCGGGCCGCTCCTCGGGCTGCTGGGCGTCGTGGTGTTCTCCTTCACCCTGCCGTTCACCCGCGTGGCCGTGCGCACCCTCGACCCGCTGTTCGTCGGCGCCGGCCGCGCCGTCGTGGCAGGCGTCCTGGCGGCGGCGGTCCTGGCCGCCACCCGGACCCGCAGGCCACCGCTGCGCCTGGTGCCGCGCCTGCTGCTCGTGGTCGCCGGCGTGGTCGCGGGGTTCCCGCTGCTCACGAGCGCGGCGATGCGCGACGTGCCCGCCGCCCACGGGGCCGTCGTCGTCGGCGTCCTGCCGGCGGCCACCGCCGTCGCGGCCGTGCTGCGCACGCGCGAGCGCCCGGGGCGGGGTTTCTGGGCGGCGAGCGCCGCGGGCCTGGTCGCGGTCGTCGTCTTCGTGGCGCTCAGCGGCGGTGGGCTGGGCGGCGCCGGCGCGGGGGACCTCCTGCTGCTGGCGGCGGTCGCGCTGGCGGCGCTCGGGTACGCCGAGGGCGGTCTGCTGGCGCGGGAACTCGGTGCGTGGCAGACGATCTGCTGGGCGCTCGTCCTGGCGCTGCCCCTGATGGCGGTGCTCACGGCCGTGGGGGCCGCCGGTGGGCGCACGAGCGCCGGCGCGGGCGGGTGGCTGGCGTTCGGCTACCTGGCGGTGTTCAGCATGTTCCTGGGCTTCTTCGCCTGGTACCGGGGGCTGGCGATCGGGCCGATGACCAGCGTCAGCCAGGTGCAGCTGGTGCAGTCGGTGCTGACGATCGCCTGGTCGGCGCTGTTCCTCGGCGAGCGGGTCGGGGTGCCCGTGCTCGTGGCGGCCGCGGTGGTCCTGGTGTGCGCGGCCGCGGCGGTGCGGGCCCGCGTGCACGTGGCCCCCTCCCGCCCGCGGCGCGCACGGCCCGCCGTGTCCGTGGCACCGGGCAGGGTGGGTGCCACCGACCGCGACACCCCGGAGGCACCGTGAACGAGCCCACGCCCACCGCGACCGAGCCCACCGCAGCCCGGCCCGCCGCTGCCGGACCCCGCCGCGGGGTCGCCGCAGGGGTCCCCTACCTTGCGCTGCCGCCCGCCGGGGGACCGACCGCGAGCACGCCCGTGGTGCTGGCGTGGCACCTCATGGACGCGCCCCGCACGCCCGAGGCGTTCGCGGCGGCACTGCCGCTGGCGGGCGTGGACGCCTGGCGGGTGCACCTGGAGCTGCCGATGACGGGCTCGCGCGAGCCGGCCGGGGGGCCGGAGGAGCTGGTGGCGCGCGCGCAGTCCGACGCGGTGCTCGAGCTGTACGGGCCGATCGCGCAGCAGGCGGTGGCCGAGGCCCCGGCCGTGCTGGAGCAGGTGCGCGCCGACCTGGGGTGCCCCGACGGGCCGCTGGCCCTGGTGGGCGGGTCCATGGGGGCGGCGGTGGCGTTCCTGGTGCTGCTGGAGGCCGGGCTCGGCGCCGCGGCGGCCGTGCTCGTCAGCCCGCTGCTGCAGCTGCGGCCGCTCGTGGAGTCGTTCGCCCGGCGCTACGGCGTCGAGTACGCCTGGTCGCCCGCAGCCGACGCGGTCGCCGCCCGGCTGGACGCCGTGGCCCGGGTGGCGGGGTTCACCGTCGCCGGGCGCCCGCCGGTCCTCCTCGTCGTCGGCGCGGACGACGACGAGGAGGCCTTCCGCCGGCCGGCGGCGGCGCTGCACGAGGCGCTGGGCGCGGAGTACGGCGACCCCGCGCGGGTGCGGCTGGAGGTCGTGCCGGGCATGGGGCACGCCCTCGCCGACGAGCCCGGGGTGGCGGCCGCCCCGCAGACCCCGCACGCCGCGAGGGTCGACGCCGTGGCCGCGGACTGGCTGCGCGCGCACCTGCGCTGACAGCGGGGATGTGCGAGGGCTCCGCGCCGGCACGGCCCGTCGCCCCCGGTCCCGCGGCCCGTCAGTCGCGCGGGCCGGGCACGCACCCGGCACGTGCCCGGTGCAGCCGTTCCTCGGTGCGGCGCACGGCCCCGCGCACGTAGGGGCCGCGCCGGTGGTGCGCGCGGGCGTTGGGGCTGTCCGGCCCGTGCCGGCGCAGCACGTCCGCCAGCCGCTCCTCCACGTCGACGACCTCACCGGTCGCCGAGACGGTCTGGTCGGCCCAGGTCAGGGCGTCCGCGAGCGGGCCCTCGACGGCGCGCGGGTCGTCGTGGGGGGCGAGCAGGTGGCCGAGGCCGCGGACCTCGGCCACGAAGCGCGCGCCGGAGTGGTGCGCGACGAGCGCGGCGACCAGCGGTGGCCAGCCCTGACGGCGCAGGTGGTCACCCCCGTCGACGGGGTGGAAACCGCAGCGCCGCAGCGGCGCGGCGTAGCCGGTGTCGTGCAGCCACGCCGCCGCCACCAGCGTGGCGCGCTCCTGCGCGGGCACGGCCGGGGTCCCGGGGGGGGGGGGGGGGGGGGGGGGGGGGGCGGGCGGGGCGGGGGGGGGGGGGGGGGGGGGGGGGGGGGGGGCGCGCCGGGGGGGGGGGGGCCGGGCGGGGG
>NZ_JBKBCT010000111.1:0-8559 GCF_050871525.1 Kineococcus auxinigenes
GTGATCTTGAAGCGTAGAGAACTCCATGATCACCGGGGCCCGTGCTCGCCTGGGTCCGTGACACGCCAGACCCTCACCGAGTGCTTGAGCCACCCTGCCCGGTCCGCCTACTGCCGGTCGCTCTTAGTGCTTTCGAAAGCACAGCACCCACCTGAGGAGAGCGCCATGACCACCTACGCCGTCACCGCCGCCAGCGGGCACCTGGGGCACCTCGTCGTCGAGGAGCTCCTCGCCCGCGGCGTCGCCGCCGGGGACGTCGTCGCCCTCGCGCGCACGCCGCAGAAGGCCGCCGACCTGGCCGAGCGCGGTGTGCGGGTCCTCCGCGGCGACTACTCCGAGCCGGACACCCTCCGCGAGGCGCTCACCGGCGTGGACCGGGTGCTGCTCGTCTCCGGCGACACCCCCGGGCAGCGCGTCGCCCAGCACGCGAACGTCGTCGAGGCGGCGCGGGCCGCCGGCGTGCAGCGGCTCGCCTACACGAGCCTGCTGCGCGCGGACACCTCCGGCAACCCCCTGGCACCGGACCACCGGGCCACCGAGGAGGCGCTGGCGGCCAGCGGCCTGCTCACCACCGTGCTGCGCAACGGCTGGTACCTGGAGAACTACACCGAGGCCCTCGGGCGGTACCTGGCCGCCGGGGAGGTCGTCGGCTCGGCGCACGACGGGCGCGTCTCGGCCGCCGCCCGTGCCGACTACGCCGCCGCGGCGGCGGCCGCGCTGCTCGCCGACGACGGCGAGGACCACGTCCACGAGCTCGGCGGCACCTCCTTCACCCTGGCGGAGCTGGCCTCGACGGTCTCCGAGGTCACCGGCACGCCCGTGGCGTACCGCGACCTGTCCACCGAGGAGCACGTCGCGCACCTGCGCTCGACGGGCCTGGACGAGGGCACGGCCGGCTTCGTCGCCGCGCTGGACGCCTCGCTCGCCGCCGGTGACCTGCAGACCGACCGCGACGACCTGCAGCGGCTGGTCGGCCGCCCGCTCACCACGCTCGCCGACGCCGTGCGCGCCGCCCGCGCCTGACGCCCCGACGCGCCGGCCGGTCCCGCCCCCCGTGCGGGACCGGCCGGCGGGGGCGAGGGTGGGTGCGGTGAGCACCCCGGCCGGCCAGCCGCCCCTGCCCCGCCTGCCCCTGCGCGCCGCCTTCCCGCCCCCGCCCGGCCCGGGCGTGCCCGGCGACCCGGGCGTGTGCGCGCCCGGCGGGGTGTTCCGCGCCGTCACCGCCGAGCGCGCCGCCGTGCTGGGCGGGCCGGCGGCGATCCTGCTGCAGGTCGCCCACCCGCTCGTCGCCGAGGGCGTCGCGGTGCACAGCGACTACACCGCGGGCCCGGCGCACCGGCTGCTGGCGACGCTGCAGGCCGCTCTCACCGTCACCTTCGGCGACACCGCGCAGGCGCGGTCGGCGGCGCGCGAGGTCGGCGCGCAGCACGCCCGGGTGCGCGGCGCGCTGCGCGAGGACGCCCCCGGCGTCCCCGCCGGCACGCCCTACCGCGCGAGCGACCCGCACCTGGCGCTGTGGGTGCACGCGACGCTGGTGTGGACCGCGCGCCGCGTCGCGGAGCGCTACCTCGGCCGGGCGCTGAGCGCGGACGAGCGCGAGCGGCACTGGCGGGAGTCCTGGCCCTTCGCGCGGTTGTTCGCGGTGCCGCAGGCGGTGCTGCCGCCCACCGCCGCCGACTTCGAGCGCTACTGGGACGAGGCGGTCGCCGGGCTGGTCGTCACGCCCGCTGCGCGCCGCGTCGCCGCCGGCATCCTCACGCAGCGCACCCGTCCACCCCTGCCGGGCACCGCGGCGCTGGTGCGCAGCGTCACCGCCGACCTGCTGCCGCCGTCCGTCGCGGACGGCTACGGACTGGCGCGCACCCCGGGGCGCCGCGCCGCCGCCGGTGCCGTGCGCGCGCTGCTGCGCACGACCCGCCCGGTGCTGCCGGACCGGGTGGCCCGGTGGCCGCACGCCGGCGTGGCCGAGCGCCGCCTCGCCGCGGCACCCGCCCCCGTGACCACGGCGGGGTGACGCGGGCTCGTCCCCGACCGGGCGCCTCAAGCGGTGCCGGTGGCGTGCCGATGGGGTGCGGTCACCCCTGCTCGCGGGGTGCGCCCGATCGATGGAGGCCCCTTGAGCACGACGACGCCCCCCACCGCCGCGCCCGCGCGCCGGCGCTTCGCCGACCGCTCGGTCGCCACGAAGATCGGCGCGATCGTCGTGCTGTCCTGCACCGTCTCCACCGGCCTGCTGGCCGTCGGCCTGGGCGGGCTGTCCGACGTCAGCGCCCGCACCGGCGACGTGTACCGGCAGGACCTGCTGCCCGCCGCCGACCTGGCCGAGCTGCGCGCCGGCGCCCTGCAGTCCCAGCGGGACCTGGCGAACCTGGCCCTGGCCGCCGACGACGTCGCCCGCGCCGACCTCACCGCGCGCGTGCAGGCCGACGACGAGCACGTCGACGAGCTGGTCGACTCCTACGGGGCCTCCCTGACCACCGGGGCGCAGCGCGCGAAGCTGCGGGAGTTCACCACCTGGTGGGACTCCTACCGCGGCACCCGCGACGGGTTCCTGATGCCGCTGGCCACCTCCGGCGAGGACGGCGACCGGGCCAAGTTCCAGCAGCTGTACCTGGGCAACGTGGCGATCCTGGCCGGCAACGCCGAGCAGGCGCTGCTGGAGCTGGACGAGCTGAGCGAGGAGCACGCCCAGGCGTCGGTCGACGCCGCCGCTGGCACCTACTCCACGGCCCGCACCACGATGGTCGCCGTGCTGGCCGCCGGCCTGATCGTCACCGCCCTGCTGGCCCGCTGGACGACGAACCTCGTCGTGCGCCCGCTGCGGCAGGTCGTCGACGTCCTGGGCCGCGTCGCCGAGGGCGACCTGACCGCCACCGCGGACGTCGAGCGCCGCGACGAGGTGGGCCGGATGGCGCAGGCGCTGCGCACCGCCACCGAGAGCATGCGCCGCACCGTCGCCGGCCTGGACGCCGACGCCGGCACCCTGGCGCGCGCCGCCGGGGAGCTGCAGGCAACCACCTCGGCGATCTCCGGCAGCGTCGGCGACGTCTCCGAGCGCGCCGGCACGGTGGCGCGCTCGGCGCACGACGTCAGCGGCCACATCGCCGGCGCCGCAGCCGGTGCGGAGGAGATGGGCGTGTCCATCACCGAGATCTCCTCCAACGCCTCGCGCGCCGCGGACGTCGCCGGCCGCGCCGTGGGCATCGCCACCGAGACGGGCGAGACGATGGCCGCTCTGGGCCGCTCCTCCGCCGAGATCGGCGACGTGGTCAAGACCATCACCTCCATCGCCGAGCAGACGAACCTGCTGGCGCTGAACGCCACCATCGAGGCGGCCCGCGCCGGCGACGCCGGCAAGGGCTTCGCGGTGGTCGCCGGGGAGGTCAAGGAGCTGTCCGGGCAGACGGCCCGCGCCACCGAGGACATCGCCACGCGCATCCAGGCCATCCAGGGCGACGTGGACCGGGCGGTGGGGGCGATCTCCAGCATCTCCTCCGTCATCGCCGAGATCAGCGACTACCAGGGCACCATCGCCGCGGCGGTGGAGGAGCAGGCGGCCACGACGCAGGAGATGAGCCGCCTGGTCGGGGACGCCGCGAACGGCGCCACCGAGATCGCCGGCACGATCGGCACGGTCGCGAACGCCGCCCAGGTCAGCGGCGAGGGCGCCGCCGAGTCCGACCGCGCGGTGCGCGAGCTGGCCGGGATGGCCGACCGCATGCGCGCCACCGTCGCCACCTTCCGGTACTGACGGCCGCGACCGTGCCCACCCCGACCACCCCCACCTCCGGGAGGACCCCCGTGAACCGCACCCGCCGGACCGCCGCCCTCCTCGCCGCCCTCGGCGCCCTGTCCCTGGCCGGTTGCGGCGACGACGCCACGACGGCGGCCACGACGGCGGCCGCGGGCGAGCAGCGCCACGTGGCGTTCCTGGCCCCGGCCACGTCGATGCGCGCGCTGGCGTACGACTACCCGAACTTCGCCGTGCAGCTGCAGGAGCGCTGCGGGGACTGCGTGGTCGACCTGTACACCGCCGCCGACCAGGCCGAGCAGAACCGGCAGGGCGAGCAGGCCCTGGCCGACGGCGCGCAGGCCCTCGTGGTCGTGGCGGCCGACGGGGCCGAGGCCGGCTCGCTGCTGAGGAGCGCGGACGCCGCGGACGTCCCGGTGGTGGCGTACGACCGGCTGGTGCGGGACGCGCCCCTGGACTACTACGTCTCCTTCGACGGCGGTGCGGTCGGGAAGCTCGGCGGGCAGGCGATCCTCGACGCGGTCGGCGACCGCGCCGGCGAGGGCGTCGTGGTGATGCTGCAGGGCGATCCGGGCGACAACAACGCCGGCCTGTTCGCCGCCGGGGCGCACTCGGTGCTGGACGGGGAGGTCACGATCGCCGCCGAGCGCTCGGTGGCCGGCTGGAGCGCGGACCAGGCCGAGGTGGAGATGGCGGCGGCGCTGCGCGAGCTGGGCGGGCGCCCCCTGCTGGGGGTGTACACCGCCTACGACGGCCTGGCCGCCGGGGCCCTGGAGGCGCTGACCGCCGCCGGGTACGGCGGGGTGCCGATCACCGGTCAGGACGCGGAGGTCGGTGCGCTGCAGCGCATCCTGGCGGGGACGCAGACCATGACGGTGTTCAAGGACCTGCCCGCGCAGGCCCGCGCGACCGCGGACCTGGTGGCCGACGTCCTGGCCGGCGAGGAACCGGCGACCACGACCACGACGGACAACGGCGCCGGTGCGGTGCCCACGGTGCTCCTGCAGCCGGAGGCGGTGGGGAGGGCGGAGGTCCGCTCGAAGGTCCTGGACTCCGGGTACACGACGGCCGAGGCGCTGTGCGCGGGCGCGGCCAGCGCGCTGTGCCAGGAGGCCGGGATCACCGGCTGACGCGCGCACCGCCGGCGGGGCGGGGACGCACCCGCCGGCGGCACGCGCGGAGCCGGTCAGCCCGTCGAGCCGGTCAGTCCATCGACGCGTCGAGCGTGATCTCCACACCGGTCAGCGCCTTGGAGACCGGGCAGGTCTCCTTGGCGGCCTGCGCGGTGCGCGCGAAGGTCTCGGCGTCGACGCCGCTGACCTCACCGGTGACGGTGAGCTTGATGCCGGTGAGGCGGAAACCGCCGGCCGGGTCCGGGCCGAGGGAGACGTCGGCGCGCACCTCGACGTTCTCGGGGGTGCCGCCGGCCTCGCCGAGCAGCGCGGAGAACTGCATGGCGAAGCAGGACGAGTGGGCGGCGGCGATGAGCTCCTCGGGGCTCGTGGTGCCCCCGGCGTCGTCGGCGGCGCGCTTGGGGAACGACACGTCGTAGGTGCCGACCTTCGAGCTGGTCAGCTCGACCTGGCCGGAACCCTGCTCCAGGGTGCCGGTCCAGGCGGTGCGGGCGGTGCGGGTGGGCACGGGGCCTCCTCGGGGATCTGTTCGGGGTCGCGTCCTGCCCGGTGCCGCGCTGGCGCGCCGCGCCCGGGGACCCCCATCCTCACGCCCGCGCCGCGGCGGCACCACCCGCCCCCGCCCGGTGCACCGGGGGACCGGCGGGGGCGCGCTCGAGCAGCAGCACGGCCAGGTCGTCGTCCAGGCGCCCGCCGACGTGCCGGCGCACGGCGGCCAGGAGCCGTTCCAGCCCGTCGTCCAGCTCCGCGCCCGCCTGCACGAGGGAGGAGGCCTGCGCCTGGAGGTCGAAGAAGCGCCCGGACGCGTCGCGCGCCTCGACCAGCCCGTCGGTGAACAGCAGCAGCCGCTGCCCGGCCCCCAGGGCGGTGCTCTCCACGCGCGGGTCGACCCCCAGCCCCAGCGGCGGGCCGGGGTGGCGGCCCACGGCGACCGGGTCGCGACCGGGCGCCAGCAGCAGCGGTGCGGGGTGCCCGCACAGCACCACGTCCAGGCGCCCGTCGGGGTGCACCGCGCACAGCACCGCCGTGACGAAGTCCTCCGGCCCCAGCCGCGGCTGGATCGCGGCCTCCACGCGGCGGGCCACCTCGTCCAGGCCGGTGCCTGGCAGGGGTGCGGTGTGCCGGAAGGCGGACAGGACGGCGGCGGCGGTGTGCACCGCGGGCAGGCCCTTGCCGCGCACGTCCCCGACGATCGCGCGCACCCCGTCGGCGGTGCTCACCACGTCGAACAGGTCGCCGCCCACCAGCGCGTCGGCGCTGGCGGAGACGTAGCGGGAGGCCAGGGCGAGGTCGCCCACGCGGGCGGGCACGGGGTGCTGGATGGCCGTCTGGGCCACGGCGGCCACCTGCGCGACCGAGCGGATGCGCTCCTCGCGGCGCACGCGGACGTGGGCGCCGACGACGGCGAAGACGGCCAGCGCGGCGCTGCCCGCCACGCGGACCTCACCGGTGCCGGTGCCCAGGTCGCCGCTGAGCCAGCCGCTCAGGGCGGCGACGGCCAGCACCGAGGCGAGGGCGGTGACGGCCGTGCCGCGCCACCCCACCACCAGGGAGGCCGCCAGCGGGCCCAGCGCCAGCCAGGGGACGACGACCAGGCGCTCACCGCCGGCCAGGACCTGCCCCGCGCACAGCAGCAGGACCCAGCCGAGCGCGGCGAAGACGGCCGCAGCGCTGCGACCGTCCGAGATGACTACGCTCCGAAGCCGCTCGAACACCGTGTGATTGTGCCAGGCCGGAGCAGCACCGCAGAACGCCGCAGGGCCCCGCCCCCCTGGAAGGGGGACGGGGCCCTGCGGACCTGGCGCGGGACTTCAGTCGCGCGCGGCGCTCTCGCGACGCGGGCCGCTGTAGCCGCCCTCGCGGCGCGGGCCCCCGCGGGAACCGCCGTCGCGACGCGGGCCACCGCGGAAGCCGCCGCGGCGCGGGCCGCGGCTCTCCCGCTCGGGGCGGGTGCGCGGCTTGATGACGACGGGCTCACCGGACTCGGCGACCGCGCGCACGGTCTCGTCGCCGGCGGCGACGCGCTCCACGTCGTTGGCGGTCACGCCCGCGTCCCGGTGCAGCCAGCCGTAGCGGCGGACCTGGTCGGGCAGCGCGATCGCCAGGACCGTGCCCTTCGCGCCGGCGCGCGCGGTGCGCCCCGAGCGGTGCAGGTAGTCCTTGTGGTCGTTCGGCGGGTCGACGTGCACGACCAGGTCGACGTCGTCGACGTGGATGCCGCGCGCGGCGACGTCGGTGGCCACCAGGACCCGGGTCTCGCCCGCGGAGAACGCGTCGATCGCCTTGGAGCGCTGCGCCTGGCGCAGGTCGCCGTGGATGGCCTCCGCCGGCGCACCGGCCTCGCGCAGCTGGTCGGCCAGGCGCTGGGCGCCCAGCTTGGTGCGCACGAAGAAGATGCTGCGCGCGGGGCGCTGGCTGATCTCGGTGAGGACGGCCAGCTTGTCGTGCGGGCGCAGCGCGAACACGCGGTGCTCCATGTTGCCCACGGAGTCCGGCTCGGCCGGCGCCGCGTGGAACACCGGGTCGGTGAGGAAGTCGTTCACCAGGGCCTCGACACCGCGGTCGAGGGTGGCGGAGAAGAACATGCGCTGCCCGCCGGGCTTGGTGCCCTCCAGGATGGAGCGCACGCTCGGCAGGAAGCCGAGGTCGGCCATGTGGTCGGCCTCGTCCAGGACGGCGACGTCGACCTCGCCCAGCGATACGGCGTCGCGCTCGATGAGGTCCACCAGGCGGCCGGGGGTGGCGATGAGGACGTCGATGCCGCGCGAGAGCGCCGCCATCTGCCGGCTGTAGGGCACGCCGCCCACGACGACGGACATGCGCAGGTCCAGCGCGTCGCCCAGGGGGCGCAGCGCGTCGGCGACCTGCATGGCCAGCTCGCGGGTGGGCACGAGGACCAGGCCGCGGGGGGCGCCGGTGATGCGGTGGCGCGGGCCGTTGGCCAGGCGCGCCAGCATCGGCAGGCCGAAGCCCAGCGTCTTGCCCGAGCCGGTGCGGGCGCGGCCCAGGATGTCCCGGCCGGCGATGCCGTCGGGCAGGGTGCGCGCCTGGATGGCGAACGGCTTGGACATGCCGCGCCGCTCCAGGGCGGCGACGAGCTCGGCCGGCAGGCCCAGCTCGGCGAAGGTGAGGTCGGCGACCTCGATCTGCTCGGCGGCGGTCAGGGCCTGCTCGGTCGCCGAGGGGGCGAAGGAGCGGGCGCTGCGCGGCGGGCCGGTGCGGCGGCCGCGGTAGGCGCTGCTGGGGCCGCCGTAGGCGCCGCGGGAGCCGCCCGAACCACCGGAGCGGGGACCACGGTCCTCGGGGCGGTAGTTGCGCGATTCGCCGCGGAAACCGTCGCGGTCGGAGCGACGGGAGCGGTCGCCCCAGGAGTCGCTGGAGGAGTCGTTGCGGGGAGAGCGGTACGAACGGTCGAACTCAGGCATGCTGGAGGGAACTCCACGTGGTTCGGCGGCCGCTAAGGCGGTCCGCCCCCAGGCGCGGGCGCGCACGGTGCTGCGCGCAGAAGCTGAGGGATGAGACTCAAGCGACCTCACGGGCGACTCGCCCGCTGAGTGGACGGCATCAACACCGTCACACCCAGCCTAACAGGCCGGCGCTCACCGCCATTCCCCGCGCCCCCTCCCCACCCCGCCCCCGCCCCGCGGTGGTCGAGGAAGTCGCGACTTCCTCGAC
>NZ_JBKBCT010000112.1:0-8476 GCF_050871525.1 Kineococcus auxinigenes
GTGATCTTGAAGCGTAGAGAACTCCATGATCACCGGGGCCCGTGCTCGCCTGGGTCCGTGACACGCCAGACCCTCACCGAGTGCTTGAGCCACCCTGCCCGGTCCGCCTACTGCCGGTCGCTCTTAGATCGAGCGGGTCTCCCCGGCCCGGTCGCGGTAGGCGGCGCGCACGTCCCCGGCCGAGGCGGTGCGCACGCGCTCGGCGAGGTCGTGCACCTGCTCGACGTCCGCGTCGACCATCGACTCCGGGACCTCCGCCAGGATCAGCCGGACCTGCCGCTCGACCTCGTCGCGGTGCTCCTGCGTGCGGGCGGCGGTGGCCACGTCGCGCAGCATGCGCAGCAGGGCCGCGAGCACGGTGGGTTCGCGCTCGCCGTAGCGGCGCACCTGACCGCACACCAGGTCCAGGTAGTAGCGCAGGTCCCGGTCGGGCACGACGGCCCGACCGGTGCCGTCCTCGTCCTCGTGCACGGTCGGGCCCAGCTGCTTGCCGGTCAGGCGCACCAGCAGGTCGGCCGCGTGCCCGATGCAGTGCGCGGCCGTGACCGGGTCGTTGATGCCGGGGGACAGGGCCTTGACGGCGATGTCGGTGAGCTGGCGGAAACCGAAGGCGGAGTCCTGCTCGATGGTCCGCTCGTAGCCGAGGGCGACCGTCCCGCGCACCCGCTCGGCCAGCTCCTCGCGTCCGCGCTCGTCCAGCCCGGGCGCGCACGCGCTCGCCAGGGGGGAACCGGCGACGACGTGATCGCCGGGGCGCACGTCGATCCACACCACGGCGTCGTGCTCGCGCGCGGCGCCCACCAGGTCCTCGACGTCCACGAGGCGCACGAACCCGCTGCGGGTGGCGGGGATGCCCGTGGCCGCGGCCCAGTCCGCGTCCAGTTCGTCCGGGGTTCGGCGCGCAGGGCCGTCCAGGGAGGGGTAGAACGCGTCGATCGCCGCCAGGGCCTCGTCGTGGACGGTCAGCATCATCGTGTCCACCCGCAGCAGGCGCGTGAGGTGGTGGATGAAACCCAGCACCGCCGCCACCGAGGCGATGCCCAGGACGAACGCCACGAACAGCGCCGCCGCCGGCGGGGGCTGGTCCGGGTGCATCCCGCGCAGCACCGTCAGGGAGAACACGAACGTGGAGACGAGCACCGCCAGGACGGCCTTCGTCCACGGGTCGCGCATGAAGTCGCGCAGCAGGCGCGGGGAGAACTGCTGCGAGGCCAGTTGCAGGGCAACGACGGTCAGGGAGAACGTCATCGAGATGACGCTGATGGAGGCCGCTGCGATCGCCTGCAGCATCGTGCTGGCCCCGTCGGTGCCGCCCGGCCAGGCCAGGCGCGAGAGCAGCGAGGACTCCCGCGGGCGCAGTTGCGCCAGGACCAGCGCCGCGGCCAGCGCCACCGCACCGGCCACGGCCGGCCACAACCACACCCTCGCCCCGGACCGCTCGACGTGCTTGGTGCCGTTCCTGCTGGTGCCGCTCCTGCTGCTGGTGCCGCTGCTGGTGCCCACGTCCACCACCTACCCCGCCGGGCGCGGAGATCACCGCAGCTGTGGGACCAGTGCCGTACGTCGAGGACGCGCGAGGTCCAGTGCGCGAGTTGCGGTGTGGGGTGTGCGACTCAAGGCGTCGGGGCGTGCTTGGCCACCTCGCACCACACCTGTGTGCACCCCGGCAGCTGGTGCCAGCCCCACTGCCGGCTCAACTCGTTCAGCAGCACGACTGCCTCGTCGGTCACGTCGACGTTCACCGGCCCGGCCAGCTCGACCCGGACGGTGAGCCGGTCGGGGTGCTCGTGCACCGCCAGGGTGAGGACCTGGTGCACGCGCCTGCCGACGGCCATCAGCTCAGCTGCTGCCTGCACCAGGTCGTCAGCGCGCTCGGCGTCCAAGCCGCTGTGCTGGGCGTACAGGCTGAGGAAGCGTCGAGCCTGTGCAAGCGCGCCGGCATCAGGCGCCAGCTTCAGGTGGGCCTCGTCTGCGGCATCTGGGTCAAGACTCATGATCGATCTCTTCCTGAGCGCGGGGTCGGCGTGCTGCGGTACCCGACACCTTGCGGGTGCCACCTGGCGCGAAGCGCGCTGAGCACGCCAGTGCAGGCACCCGAGCCGCGTGCTGAGCCTCATCGTTGATCAGTCAGCTCGTCGGCGCTTAGCGCCCGGTACAGCGTGGCACGCGAGATGCCCACAGCCTCGGCGGCCTCACGGGCGGTTGTGACCTTCCGCGGTATATGGCGCGATTGCTGTTGGCACTGCCGGGCAGGTCGGTCGCGCGCGACCAGCAGCAAGACCTTGAAGTCGTCAGCGGCCCGTGATCGCGCACCGCGCGGCATGTCCGGATGCCCGCAGGTGCTGATCGTGCGGGTGCCAGGCGTCGGTGCGAGGTTGCCGAAGTCAGCATCAAGCGCCGGCAGGCAGGAGCCGCGCAGAGGAATGCCGGTGCGGTGGTGGTGCTTGTAGAGGGTGGTCGCTCCGCTGCATGTCCCCGGGCCTCATCTTCAGCCGCTTCGAGCGGCCACTCGCCGAGAGGCGACTGCCGGGTCGACCACCACTTCCACGGCCGCCGGGTCCTTCGACCCGGCGGCCGTCGTGCGTGCGGTCACAGGGCCACGACCTCGCGGCGTCACGTGCGGATGGCCCCACCTGGGCCGTGCTCAGCGGCGGGGGGCGTCCTCGCGATCGCCGTGGGAGGGGGACAGCTCCTGCGCGGCGATCTCGTCCGCGGACACGAGGGCGCGTTCGCGCGTGGTGGCCCACTCCGCGATGAGCAAGGTCGCATCGTCCTGCAGGACGCCACCTTGGCGGTCGAAGACGTCGTGAGCGATGCGCCGCAGGGTCTCCGGGGCGGGCAGCCCCGCTGTCGCTGCCCTGTGCAGGTGGTCCACCAGGCGCTGCAGGCCGAAGAACTCCCCGTCGCGGTCGCGGGCTTCGGTGATGCCGTCGGTGTAGAAGACGATGCGGTCACCGGGCTGCAGCCACTCCTCGGCGATGGCGGCCTGCCCGTCACCGAGGCCGAACATGATGCGCCGGCCGCCCTCGAGCTCCTTGACGACCTTGCCCTCGCGCATGAGCAGCGGGGCGGGGTGCCCGGCGTTGACGTAGCGCAGCCGCCCGGTGGACAGCTGCAGCTCGCCCAGGATCCCGGTGGCGAAGCGCTCACCGTTGCTGTGGGCGGCGATGTGCTCATCCATGGCCGTCGCGGTGTCGTAGAGGCCGTGAGCGTTGCGGCGGCGGTTGCGGTAGGCCGACAGGGCCACCGCGGCCAAGACCGTGCCGCCCAGGTCGTGACCGGTGGCGTCCAGCACGGCCAGGTGGGCGGTGTCACCCACGACGCTGTAGTCGAAGGCGTCCGCGGCCACGTCGTAAGCCGGCTGCAGCAGACCGGAGACGACCAGGCCCTCGCACGCGAAGGTCAGCGGTGGCAGGAGCTGGTGCAGCAACTCGGAGGCCACCGTGCGCGGGCGCCGGCGCATGAGCTGGTCCAGGGCGTCGCCGTAGGGCCGCTTGGCGGTGATCAGGTGCCCGGTCAGGTGACCCAGCAGCCGGCAACGCTCGGCGAACACCGGATCGTCGAGGTCCACGCCCTCGGGCACAGCGACCTCCAACACGCCGAGGCGGTCAGCGCCGTCGACCACGGGCAGCCACACCCCCGGCGTGCCGGCCGGGGAGGCCATCGCCTGCACGTGGCGGAAGCAGCGCCCGGCCAAGGTCCTGTCCACCGCTTGCGGGCGCCGGCCCGGGACCCCGGTCACCGGCGCGGGCACCAGCAGGCGCTGCTCGTAGTCGATGAGGTACAGCACCGCGCTCCAGCCCAGCGCGCGAGCCGCCTCGGCCACCGCCTGCGGCACCTCCCCGGCGGTGGCCAGGTGCACTCGGTCCAGCAGCGTGCGCACCAGGGCCAGCGTCTGCTCAGCCGCACCATCGCTCATGGCCGGGCACGCTAGCCCTCGCACGGACAGCGAGCTGACCGTGCCGTCTCCGACGTCCACAGGTCGGCATGAGCAGTAAGTCGAGGCGGCTGCCGTGCCCGTAGATAAAGGACGTTCTCTGCGGGTCGGGGAGTGGCTTCGGGACGATGCCTTGGCTGACGTGTTCGGCCAAGGTCTGCGCTGGTGCGGGTGCCGGCGGGCATGCTGACGCCACCGCCGTCGTCGTCGCTGCCAGGAGGCACAGCTGTGGACTTCTTCCCCGACCCGCCCCCGCCCCCTGAGCGCGAGGAGGAGGAGCCCGCCCAGCCGGCGTGGTCGGGTCCGCCGGAGGACGTGCTGGCCGGGGTGGTGCCGCTGGAGCTGGTGCTGGGCCGCTCGAGCAGCACGGTGGTCACCTTGAGTGGGGTGCGCGCCTTTCCCACCGGGCTGAGCATGCGCTTGGGGGTCCGGCTGCGCGGGCGCCTAAGCGGGGTAGACGTGTACGACGAGGTCTTCGACAACGCCCACGCCCGTGTGCACGAGCCGTCCTGGCGGCGCGGGCGGTTGAAGTGGGGCTTCGAGCTGGCCGACGGACGCCGAGCGACCAACGTGGACCCCTGGCCGGGCAGCGAGCTGCCCGATCCGCACGGCGTGCCCCCCGCCGACTGGCAGCCCGCGCGCCCGGTACTGCACGGCGGTGGCGGAGGGGGCAGCCCCCGCTCGGTCGATCGGGACTACTGGCTGTGGCCGCTGCCGCCGCCCGGGTCGCTGCGCGTGGTGTGCCAGTGGCTGGACCAGGGCATCGAGCAGAGCGTGCACGAGCTGGACACCGAGGTGTTCTTGCAGGCCGCACAGCGCGCCCAGCCGCTGTGGCCGCAGGGCTGACGGCGATCCGCGCCGGCCTGCTGAGACCACGACGGCCGCCGGGAGGCGTGGAGGCACCGGCGCCGAGCTGGCCTCGCCGATCGACACCGTAAGGACCGTTATGGTGTCGATTACTGTCGGTGGTCATGGCTACGGTGCCCAGCGTGGCCACGATCGCGACCAACAACCCCGCCGGGCGCCTGCACGCCCTCTTCACCGCCCTGCTGCGCGGGACCAACGCTCAAGCCCGCAACGCCACGAAGCTGGGCGCGGCGCTGGGGAAGGTGTGGGACCTGGACTGGCCCGAGGACCACCGGGGCATCGCCATCAGGGTTGTCGATGCCCTCGTGTTGCCCGAGCAGATCGAGGAGCAGATCTCCGCCTGGGCCGACGATCCGCGCGTGTACGAAGACCTCGCGCTGGAGCACTTGGGGGCCTGGCGTCAGGCGTTGCGGGCCACCACCAACCTCGACAACACCCTTCTGAGCCTCACCCAGCACCTCAACGACACCAACCTGCAGGGCTTGCAGATCGCCTCCCGGGCGCTGAGCACCGTCGCTCCCGAAGTGCAGCCCGCGGACGACGACCTCGAGCGGTTGGCCGAGTCGGTCGCCGCCTTGCTGCAGGAGGTCTTCGACGCCGACCTCGACGAAGAAGTCCGCGCCTTCCTGGTCGATCAGCTGCGCCTGATGCAGGACGCGATCGCCCGGGTGCGGGTGCGCGGGGTGCAGGCCCTCTACGACGCCTTCGACCAGGTCGCCGGCGCCACCCGCTTCCGCCGCCGTCAAGCCGCTGATCGCCTGCGGCGCGAGGAGCCCGACCTGGCGCAGAAGTTCTGGGCGCTGCTGACCAATCTCGCCACCGTCGTGACCCTCGTGCAGGGAGGTGTTGCCCTCACCGCAGACCTCGGCGACCTACTCCCTCTGCAGTCCGCAACCGCAACGACGGAGCAGGAGCCGGCAGCTCCTACCGCCCCCGAAGCCCCGGTGGCGCCGGACGCCGCCTCACCGTCACCGGCGGACCTGCCGTCGACGTCACCGCACGGTCCCGCGCAGCCGTCCACCGGCCCGGCCGAGACGGTGCCGGAGGCCGCGTCGGCGGCTGATGAAGGCGCCCCGTGAGCGGTGCCCTCGTCCCCGCAGCGCCGGCTGTGCCCGCGCGGCCGGCGGTCGATGAACCCTGGCAGCGGGTGGCCACCGGTTTCCTGCTGGCCTACTCCGGTGCCACCCGGACCGCCTACGCCACGGATTTGCGCGCCTGGATCACCTGGTGCACCGAGCACAGCCTGGAGCCGCTGGCCGCTACCCGCGCCCACTTGGACGCCTACGCCCAGCAGTTGCGCGAGGCCGGGGCGGCGCCGGCCAGCACTGCCCGGCGACTGGCGGCCCTGTCCGGCTTCTACGGCTACGCCGTCGACGAGGGCGTGCTGGCCCGTTCCCCGGTCAGCCGGGTGCGCCGGCCCCGCGTCGGTGAGGCCACCGTCAGCACGGGCCTGTCGCGCGAGGAGCTGACCGCGCTGGTGGCCGCCGCTGAGGCCGACTGCCCCCGCTCCCTGGCCGCGGTGCTGCTGCTGGGCCTGAACGGGCTGCGCGTCTCCGAGGTGTGCGGCGCCCGCGCCGAGGACCTGGGCACGGAGCGCGGCCACCGGGTGCTGGTCCTCACCCGCAAGGGCGGGCAGCGCGCCCGCATCCCGCTGGCCCCACGCACCGCCGCCGCGCTGGAGGCGTACCTGGCCGGGCGCACCACCGGGCCGCTGCTGATCACCCGCACCGGCGGCGGCATGGATCGGCACGCGATCTGGCGGCTGCTGCGCCGCCTGGCGCGCACCGCGGTGCCCGCCAAGGCGCACACCCTGCACCCGCACGACCTGCGCCACGCCTTCGTCACCCTGGCTCTGGACGCCGGCGCCTCCCTGCGCGACGTCCAAGACGCCGCAGGCCACGCCGACCCGCGCACCACCCGCCGCTACGACCGCGCCCGCCACCACCTGGACCGCCACCCCACCTACGCGCTGGCTGGGCTTCTCAGCTAAAGCGTCTTGAGGCGAGGTAAACCTCACTCGCTGGCTAGTCCGGTAAAGGGGTTAAGGCCATCCACGTAGACCCTGGCCACGTGTTGCGGGACGAGGTGACTTGCTTTTCTCGGGGATCTCCCTTCTACTTTTGGTAGAAGGAAGGGGGTGAACATGAGTAAGCCCACCAAGGCGGCTCTTTCCAAGGCCGGCAGGACGCTGGGGAGCGATTCCTCGAGCAAGTCCGCGAAGTCGAAGGCTGGGTCCACGCTCGGCAAGGGTTAGTCACGTGTGGGGCGGTGCAGGCTGCGCCGCCCCACACGGCGGTGACCTATCCCTCGAAGAGCTGCGGCAGTTCCTTCTGAAGGCGACTGGCGAAGACGGTCGCCTGTGCTCTGACCAGGCGTCCTATGACAGCCTCGGCGGGTTGTTCGCCCCTACCTCCCCAGTAGGCGAGCTGGAGCTCGGTGACCGAAGCCACGATGTCCGGTCGCCTGTCGAGCACTAGCTGGAAGAAGTCGTCGCTGGTGAGGACATCGAAGCGACCTTGCACACAGTCGGGCGTGAAAGTGTTCTTGTTGTCGGTCAGCAGAATGTTGACGTTCGCGTGGGCGGCCGCGGCAAGCACGTGCCAGTCGTGGATGTCTTTCGAGGGCTGCGGATAATCCTGCGGGTTGAATCCGATGACCTCTCCGTCCAGCCCATGACTGTCGAAGAAGAGCTTCAGGAGGTGGCGAAGGGCCGCATCGGTCACGCCAGGGTTGCGCTTTCGCCAAGCACGCTTCCACTCAGTGATCACATCGTCGGACCATCGGGCCACGTACAACGGTTCGTCGCACAACGAGGCGCACAGGTTGAACCAGTCACGCAGGCACCGTGAGACGAGGATGTTGGCGTCTGCGAAGACGGAGAGAGGCGCCTCGGTCACCGTGTGAGGTTACCGGGCGCCTCTCTGGCGTTGGTCTGTCTTTGACTGACTCGATCAGTCCTCGTCGAGTCCGAGGGCGTCGACTGCCTGCATCAGCTCCACTGCGGCCTGGCGCTGGCGCTTGAGCTGGTTGCTGCGGAAGGTCACCACGTCCTTGCGGAAGACTCGGCGGTGCGAGCCCACCTTGTGGCCCGGGATCTGATCGGTGTCGACCAGGCGGGTCATCGTGGGGCGGGAGACGCCCAGCAGTGCGGCGGCCTCTGAGGTTGTGAGCTCGTCGGCCACGGTGCTGATGGCCACGGCGTCTCCTTGGGCGGTGATGCGGATAGCGGTCATGAGCAGGCCGACCAGCTCCTCGGGCACCTCGTGCGTGGTGCCGTTCGGAAGCCTCAAGGTGGCCGTGGGTAGGCCGGGCGTGCGCGCGTCCAGGTCCTCCTCGACGCGCACGGCTGCAGATCGAGTCGTCGCGGTCGGCGTCACCACATCGGTCTTGGTCAGCGTCTGCGTGCTCATCGCGTCCTTCGTTCTGCCACGGCGCGTCGCCATGTGCCCAATCAGTTTGCGTATATCGGCTCATGAACGCAACTCGCTTGCGTCTGTTGCGTCTATCGGAACTTCGTGGCCAGGCTTGAGCTCCCTCGGCCGCTGCCCTCGGCCGCTGCCCTCGGCCGCTGCCCTCGGCCGCTGCCCTCGGCCGCTGCCCTCGGCCGCTGCCCTCGGCCGCTGCCCTCGGCCGCTGCCCTCGGCCGCTGCCCTCGGCCGCTGCCCTCGGCCG
>NZ_JBKBCT010000113.1:0-7967 GCF_050871525.1 Kineococcus auxinigenes
CCCCCCCCCGCCCCCCCCCCCCCCCCCCCCCGCGACCGGGGACGGTCGCGGGCCGCGGGCGCTGCCGGGGGCGGTGCGTCAGGCGGTGACGACCACCGGCACGATCATGGGGCGCCGGCGGTGCTTCTGGCTGACCCAGCTGCCGACGGTGCGCCGCACGATCTGCTGCAGCTGGTGGGTGTCCACGGGGCCGGTGGAGGCCTCGTCGATGGCCGCCTCCACCTTCGACTTGATCCCGGCGAAGCGGTCGTCGCCGTCGCCGATGAAGCCGCGCGCGTTGAACTCCGGACCGGAGACGACCTTGCCGGTGACCGAGTCCACGGCGACGAAGATGGAGATGAACCCCTCCTCGCCGAGGATGCGGCGGTCCTTGAGGTCGGCCTCGGTGATCTCACCGACGCTGGAGCCGTCGACGTAGACGTAGCCCACCGGCACGGCGCCCGTGATGCTGGCCCGGCCGTCCACGAGGTCGACGACGACGCCGTCCTCGGCGATGACGACGCGCTCGCGCGGCACGCCGGTCTTGACGGCCAGCTCGGCGTTGGCGATCAGGTGGCGGTACTCGCCGTGCACCGGCATGACGTTGCGCGGCTTGAGGATGTTGTAGCAGTAGAGCAGCTCGCCGGCGCTGGCGTGGCCGGAGACGTGGATCTTCGCGCTCTGCTGGTGCACGACGGTCGCACCCAGGCGGGTCAGGCCGTTGATGACGCGGAAGACGGCGTTCTCGTTGCCGGGGATGAGCGAGCTGGCCAGCACGACGGTGTCGCCGGCGCTGATGGAGACGCGGTGGTCGCGGTTGGCCATGCGCGAGAGCGCCGCCATCGGCTCGCCCTGCGATCCGGTGCACATCAGGACGACGCGGTCGTCGGGCAGGTCGTCGACCTGCTTGAGGTCGATCAGCACCCCCGGCGGCACCTTGAGGTAGCCGAGGTCGGCGGCGATGCCCATGTTGCGCACCATGGACCGGCCCACGAAGGCGACCCTGCGCCCGTGGGCGTCGGCCGCGTTGAGCACCTGCTGCACGCGGTGCACGTGGCTGGAGAAGGAGGCGACGACGATGCGGCGCTCGGCGCGCCCGAAGAGCTGCTCCAGCACCGGGCCGATGTCGCGCTCGGGGGCGGTGAAGCCGGGGACCTCGGCGTTGGTGGAGTCCACGCAGAAGAGGTCCACGCCCTCGTCGCCGAGGCGGGCGAAGGCGTTGAGGTCGGTGATCCGCCCGTCCAGCGGCAGCTGGTCCATCTTGAAGTCGCCGGTGTGCAGGACCATCCCGGCATCGGTGCGGATCGCGACCGCCAGCGCGTCGGGGATGGAGTGGTTCACCGCGATGAACTCGCAGGAGAACGGCCCGAGCTGCTCGGTCTGCCCCTCCTTCACCCCCAGGGTGTAGGGGCGGATGCGGTGCTCCTTGAGCTTGGCCTCGATCAGCGCCAGGGTCAGCTGGGAGCCCACCAGGGGGATGTCCGGGCGCGAGCGCAGCAGGTAGGGCACGGCGCCGATGTGGTCCTCGTGGCCGTGCGTGAGCACGAGGGCGACGACGTCGTCGAGGCGGTCGGCGATGTGGCTGAAGTCCGGGAGGATGAGGTCCACGCCGGGCTGGTGCTCCTCGGGGAAGAGGACCCCGCAGTCGACGACCAGCAGCTTGCCGCGGTGCTCGAACACCGTCATGTTGCGCCCGACCTCGCCCAGCCCGCCGAGCCCGACGACGCGCAGGGCGCCGTCGGGCAGCGGCGGCGGGGTGGAGAGCTCGGGGTGGGGGTGGCTCATGCGGCTCCTCCTGCGACCGGGGCGGCCGCGACCGTGGGGTGGGTGGACCAGGTGCCGGTGGAGCCGGGCAGCAGCCCGGCGGTGGCGAGGTCCGCGGCGATCGCCGCGACCTCCTCGGCGGTGGCCGCCAGCAGCGGGGGGCGCACCGCGCGGTGCGGCAGCGCACCGGTCAGCTCCAGGGCGGCCTTGACGGCGACGACGCCCTGCGTGCGGTTCATGATCCCGCGCACGGCGGGCAGCAGCCGCGCGTGCAGGGTGCGGGCGGTGAGCAGGTCGCCGCCGTCGACGGCGCGCACCATCGCCGCGTACTCGCGGCCCGCCACGTGGGAGACGACGCTGACGACGCCGGAGGCGCCGTGCGCCAGCAGCGCCAGGTTCAGGACGTCGTCGCCGGAGTAGTACGCCAGGTCGGTGCGGGCCAGGACCCAGGAGGTCGCCGCGAGGTCGCCCTTGGCGTCCTTGACCGCCACGACGCGCTCGTGGGCGGCCAGGCGCACCAGGGTCTCCGTCTCGATCGGCACGCCGGAGCGGCCGGGGATGTCGTAGAGCATGACCGGCAGGCCGGTGGCGTCGGCCGCGGTGCGGAAGTGGTGCTCCAGCGCCGCCTGCGGGGGCTTGGAGTAGTAGGGCGTGACGACGAGCAGCCCGTGGGCGCCGGCCTTCTCGGCCGCCCGCGCCAGCTCGACCGTGTGCGCGGTGTCGTTGGTGCCCACCCCGGCCAGGACGTGCGCGCGCTCGCCGACGGCCTCCAGGACGGCGCGCAGCAGGCGGTCCTTCTCGGCGTCGGAGGTGGTGGGCGACTCGCCCGTGGTGCCGCTGACGACCAGGCCGTCGTGCCCCTCGCCCACGAGCCGCTCGGCCAGGGCGGCGGCGCCGTCGGTGTCGAGGGCGCCGGTGGTGGTGAAGGGCGTGACCATCGCGGCCAGCACCGCCCCGAAGGGGCGGGGGACGTGCACGGCCGAGGCGGTGGGCATGCAGTGAGGTTACCGCCGAGCGCCGACGGCCCAGGGGCCGGAGCCGTCGCGGGCCGCGCACGGCCGGCCGTGGACGTGCGAGGACCCGGTCGCTGCCCGCTCGGGGGTCCGGGCAGCGACCGGGTCCGCCGGTGTCATCGCCGGGCCGGGCCGGGGCGTTACACGTGCGGCGTCACACGTGCGGCGTCACACCTGCGGCGTCACTGCCCCGGTGCGTGCACCCGCACCCGCACGCCGCCGGCGTCGGCGCTCGCGCGCACGTGGGAGAGCAGCTCGACGACCGCGTCGGCCTCCAGGGGCCCGTCGGGGTGGGTGGTGCGCACGGCGAGGGTGGCGCAGCCGGCGGCGCGCGCGGCGGCCAGGCCCGCGGGGGCGTCCTCCACGACGAGGCAGTCGGCGGGGTCCACGCCCAGCCGCTGCGCACCGAGCACGAAGCACTCCGGGTCGGGCTTGCCGCGGGCGACGTCGTCGTAGGTGACCAGGGCGGCGGGTTCCGGCAGACCGGCGGCGCGGCGGCGGGCGTCGGCCAGGGGCCGGCCGCAGGACGTCACCACGGCCCACCGCCCGGAGGGGATCGAGGCCAGCAGCTGCGGCACGCCGGGCAGCTGCACGACGCCGCCGACGTCGGCGACCTCCAGCTCGGCGATGCGCGCGGCGGCCTGCTCCAGGTGCTCGGCGGCCACCAGGTCCCGGACGACCTCGGCGGCGGGGCGGCCGTGGCCGCCGGCGGCGGCGAGCGCCTCGGCGGTGACGCCGTGCTCCACGGCCCACGTGGTCCAGCAGCGGGCGATGGCGGCGGTGGAGTCGACGAGGGTGCCGTCCATGTCGAACAGGACGGCGGCGAAGGCGCGGTCGGGCAGGCTCACCACCGCACCCTACGGCCGGCGGGGAACCCCGTGCTCTCGCCCCGGCAGCACCCGTGCGGGTGCTTCCCGGGGCGATCCGGCCCGGCGGCGCGCGACGCGTGCCAGGGTGGGCGATCGACCGGACGGATCCTGGGGGGGACGATGGCGGACGGCGGGACGACGACTGCCGGTGGCGCGGTGGCGGCCGGGCACGGGGAGCTGCCGGCGGGTGCCGGGGCGTTCGAGGGCACGCACGAGCTGCGCACCTCGATCGCCACGGTGTGCCTGGCCGGCACGCTGGACGAGAAGCTGCGGGCGGTGGCCGCGGCCGGCTTCGACGCGGTGGAGGTGTTCGAGCCGGACCTGCTGGCCAGCCCGGAGGGCCCGGCGGCGCTGCGCCGGCGGGTGGAGGACCTGGGGCTGGCGGTCTCGCTGTTCCAGCCGTTCCGGGACCTGGACGACGTGGACCCGGCGGCCGTGGCCAGCAGCGCGCACCGCCTGCACCGCAAGTGCGAGCTGGCCCTGGAGCTGGGCACCGACCTGGTCCTGGTGTGCTCGGCCGTGCACGACGGCGCGGTGCGCGACGACGCGCTGCTGGCGGCGCAGCTGCACGCGGCCGCGGAGGTGGCCGCCTCGCACGGCGTCCGGCTGGCCTACGAGGCGCTGGCCTGGGGGGCGCACGTGTCGGACTACCGGCACGCCGCCCGCGTCGTGGCGGCCGCCGACCACCCGGCGCTGGGCAACTGCCTGGACTCCTTCCACGTGCTCTCGCGCGGCGACGACCCCTCCGGCATCGCCGACATCGCACCGGGGAAGGTGTTCTTCTACCAGATCGCCGACGCACCGCGGCTGCCGATGGACGTGCTGCCGCTGAGCCGGCACCACCGCTGCTTCCCCGGGCAGGGCGACTTCGACCTGGAGCGCTTCCACGCCGCGGTGGTCGCCGGCGGCTACCGGGGCCCGGTGTCCCTGGAGGTGTTCAACGACCTGTTCCGGCAGGCCGAGCCGGCGGTCACGGCGGTGGACGCGATGCGCTCGCTGCGGCACCTGCGCGACCGCACGTTCCGGCAGCGCCCCGGGCTGCCCCCGGCGTCGCCCGCACCGTCGCTGCCGCAGGCGCCCGCGGTGCGCTCGTGGGCGTTCACGGAGGTCTCCGCCGCCCCCGCGACGGCCGGCGCGGTGACGGGTCTGCTGTCCCGGCTGGGGTTCTCGCGCACCGGGGTGCACCGCAGCGGGCCGGTGGAGCTGTGGTCCAACGGCGACGTGCGGGTGGTGGTGAACCGGCGCCGCGAGGACGTGCGCGCGCAGGTGACGGCGCTCGGCCTGGCGACACCGCGACCGCACGCGCTGCACGAACGGGCCCGCACGCTGCTGGCGCCGGTGGTGAACCGCGCGGTGGGTCCCGGCGAGGCGGAGATCCCCTCGGTCGTCGCACCGGACGGCACGTGGGTGCAGTTCTGCGCGGACGAGCCCGCCGACGGCGGCTGGCTGGCGGACTTCGCCCCGTGCGCGCCGGCCGCGGTCCCCGCCCCGCGCGGCGACGAACCGGTGGTGCTGACCGGCGTGGACCACGTGGCCCTGCCGCAGCGGTTCGCCGGGTTCGACGGTGCCGCGCTGTTCTTCACCGCGGTGCTGGACCTGGAGGCGGGCCCGGCGGGTGCGGTCCCGGGACCGGCGGGTCTGGTGCGCACCCGGACGATGACGTCGCCGGGTGGCGCGCTGCGCGTGGTGCTGAGCGTCGCGCCCACCTCGGCGATGCTGCGCGGGCGCCCGCTGGGCGCCGGGCACCTGGCCTTCGGCACCGACGACGCCCTCGCCGCGGCCCGGGCGTTCCGGCGGGCCGGCGGTGAGCCGCTCCCCGTCCCGGGGAACTACTACGCGGACCTGGAGGCCCGTTTCGGCCTGGACGAGGAGTTCCTGGCGCAACTGCGGGAGAACTCCGTCCTGTACGACCGGGACGCGGGCGGCGAGCTGCTGCACTTCTTCACCCGGTCGGTCAGCCGGGAGTTCTTCGTGGAGGTGCTCCAGCGCGTCGGCGGTTACCGCGGGACCGGGGAGGCGAACGCCCCGGTGCGCCTGGCCGCGCAGGCCGCACCGCCCACCGCCTGAGCGGTGCGCCCGCTCAGGGGCGCGGGTGCACGAGGTACTCGGTGAGCAGCTCGGCGAGGTCCCCGACCGCGTCGCGGTGCACGACCTCGTAGCCGTGGGTGCTCAGGGTCGGCAGGCACAGCAGAGCCGCCTGCGGGCTCTGGCCCTTCAGCTTGGACTGGGAGGCGTCGGACTCGAACGCGGTGAACGCGGCCGGGACGGGCGCCAGGCCCAGCCGCTGCCCCAGCCGCAGCAGGTGGTCGGCGGTCGTGGTGTCGTAGACGGCGCCGGCGTCGGCGTAGACGACGATCGGACCGGAGTCCACCACGGTGCCGTACTCGGGTTCGGCCGGACCGACCTCCAGCGCCAGGGTCACCTCGCCGGGCAGGGTGCGGCTGGCGTAGGAGGCGCCGACCCCGCCGATCTCCTCGCTGGTCGTGAACACCAGGTGCACGTCGGCCGGCGGGCGCTCGCCGCGCTCGCGCAGCCGGCGGGCCGCCTCCAGCAGAGCGACCACCGCCGCGCGGTCGTCGAGGAAGTACCCGCCGACGTGCTGACCGAAGCGCACCGGTTCGCGCCGGCTGCGGTGCACGCACACCCGGGTACCGGGGTGCACGCCCGCGGCGGCGAGCTCCTCGGGCGTGCGACCGGTGAAGATCGACACGTGGTTCCAGTCCATCGCCCGGTCACCGCCGTCCGGTTTGGTGTCCCAGACCTGCTGCGTCTCCCGGGAGGTGTGCTCGGAACCGAGCGCCAGGACCGCCGTCAGCTCCTCCGCGTCGCCGAGCACCGCCACCGGCCCCAGGCCGAAGTTGGCGGGGTTCATGACACCCAGCTCCCCCACCCGCAGCGTCCCGCCGTCCTCGACCCGCTTGACGATCATCGACAGCTCGTCCAGGTGGGCCATCACCCGCACGCCGGGGGCGCCCGGTTCCTCCCGCCCGCGCACCAGTCCGACGAGGTTCCCCGCCGGGTCGGTCCACAGCTCGTCGACGAGGTCGCGCAGCTCGCGCGCGCAGACGTCGCGCACGGCGTCCTCGCGCCCCACGGGTCCGTAGGTGGTGAGCAGTTCGCGCAGCAGGGCGAACGTGCGGTCGCCGGTCCGGTCGGGGTGCTGGTCGCTCACGTCTCTCCTAGGGTTCCGGGTGCTGTGCCGCCGCCCGGTCTACCGCCCCACGGCGGCGAGCACACCCCGGGAGGTGTTCGGAACGACGACCGGCCGGGCGAACCGCACGAGCCACCGACCACGGAGGAACGCATGCGCATCGGGTACAAGCTCGCCACGGAGGCCTTCGGGCCCAAGGAGATCATCCGGCAGGCCGTGGCGGCCGAGGAGGCCGGTTACGACTTCGTCGAGATGAGCGACCACTACCACCCCTGGCTCGACGTGCAGGGGCACTCGGGTTTCACGTGGAGCCTGCTGGCGGCGATCGCCGCCAAGACCGAGAGGATCGGCCTGGTCACCGGTGTGACGTGCCCGTCGGTGCGCTACCACCCGGCGATCATCGCGCAGGCGGCCGCGACGATGGCGATCATCTCCGACGGGCGCTTCACCCTCGGCGTGGGCGCCGGTGAACGGCTCAACGAGCACGTCGTCGGCCGCGGGTTCCCCGCGGTGGCCGAGCGCCACGAGCGCTTCCGCGAGGCGCTGGAGATCATCCGGTTGCTGTGGCAGGGCGGGTACCGCACCTACGAGGGCAAGCACCTGCGCCTGGAGGACGCGCGCGTCTTCGACCTCCCCCAGGAGCTGCCGGTCATCGCGGTCGCCGCCAGCGGTCCGGTCTCGGCGCGGATCGCCGCGGACCTGGGCGACGGGCTGTTCGCCACCGAGCCGAAGGGCGAGATGGTCGCCGCGTGGAAGCGTCACGGCGGCAGCGGGCCGGCGTACGCGGAGGTGCCGATGGCCTGGGCCCCCGACGAGCAGAGCGCGATCGACGCGGTGCTGGAGAAGAGCCGCTGGGCCGTCACCGGCTGGAAGGTCATGTCCGAGCTGCCGAACCCGGTGAACTTCGACGCCGCCACGCAGACGGTGTCCGCGGAGGACGTCACGGCGCAGTTCGCGGTGGGCCCGGACCCGGCGGGGTACCTGGCCGGGGCTCAGCAGTACGTGGACGCCGGGTTCGACCACATCGTCACCCAGAACGCCGGCCCGGACCCCGACGGCTTCCTGGAGTTCTTCGCGACCGAGCTGGCGGCTCCGCTGCGGAACCTCACGCCGTCCGCCTGAGCGGGTCGGGGGGGGGGGGCCGCGCCGGCGGCGGCGGGCGCGCCCCCGGGGGGGCCCCCGAGCGCCCCC
>NZ_JBKBCT010000114.1:0-7799 GCF_050871525.1 Kineococcus auxinigenes
CACCCGCGCCGCGGCGGCGTCGCCCGCCGCGGGGGGGGCCCCCCCCCCCCCCCCCCCCCCCCCCCCCCCCCCCCCCCCGCCCCCCCCCCCCACGCCGGGGACCTCGGCGACCTCCTCGGCGGTGGCCGCGCGCAGCTTCTTGACGGATCCGAAGTGCTTCAGCAGGGCTGCGCGGCGCGCCGCGCCGAGGCCGGGCACACCGTCCAGGGCGCTGGCGGTCATGGCCCGGCTGCGCTTGGAGCGGTGGTAGGTGATGGCGAAGCGGTGGGCCTCGTCACGCACCCGCTGCAGCAGGAACAGGCCCTGGCTGGTGCGCGGCAGGACCAGGGGGTGCTCCTCCCCCGGCAGCCAGACCTCCTCCAGCCGCTTGGCCAGCCCGCACAGGGCGACGTCCACGACGCCGGCGTCGGCGAGCGCCCGCGCGGCGGCCTCCACCTGGGGGCGGCCGCCGTCGACGACGACGAGGTTGGGCGCGTAGGCGAAGCGCCGGGGGCGCCCGGTGTCGGGGTCGACGGCGCCGGGCACCTGCCCGCCGGTGGCGCCGTCCAGCTCCACCACGAGCCCGCCCGCCCCCGCGGTCTCGGCATCCGCTTCCGCCTCCACCTCGGCCCGGCCGGCGACCGGGGCCGCACCGGCGTCGCGCTCGGCGCGCGAGCGCCTGAACCGGCGGGTGAGGACCTCGCGCATGGCGCGGGTGTCGTCCAGGCCGCCCTCGTCACCGCGCACGGCGAAGCGGCGGTAGTCGCCCTTCTTGGGCAGCCCGTCCTCGAAGACGACCATGGAGGCGACGACGTTGGTCTCCTGGGTGTGCGAGACGTCGAAGCACTCGATGCGCAGCGGTGCCTCGTCCAGGCCGAGGGCCTCCTGCAGCTCCTGCAGCGCCACGCTGCGGGTGGTCAGGTCCCCGGCGCGGCGCGTCTTGTGCAGGGCCAGCGCCTGCGTCGCGTTGCGCTGCACGGTCTCCATGAGGGCGCGCTTGTCGCCGCGCTGGGGCACGCGCAGGTCCACGCGAGCGCCGCGCAGCTCGCCGAGCCAGTCCTCCACCTCGGCCTCGCCGGTGGCCGGCAGGTGCGGGACCAGCACCTCGCGGGGCACGGCCTCGCCGGCCTCGCCGCCGTAGACCTGCAGCAGCAGCTGCTCGACGAGCTCGGCGGGCCCGACGTCCTCGACCTTCTCCACCACCCAGCCGCGCTGGCCGCGCACCCGCCCGCCACGCACGTGGAAGACCTGCACGGCGGCCTCGAGCTCGTCGTCGGCGACGGCGAAGACGTCCGCGTCGGTGGCGTCGGGCAGGACGACGGCGGACTTCTCCAGCGCCTTCTGCAGGGCGCCGAGGTCGTCGCGCAGGCGGGCGGCGCGCTCGAAGTCCAGCTCGGCGGCGGCGGCGCGCATCTCCTGCTCGGTGCGGCGCACGAACCGGGCGGTGTTGCCGGCCACGAAGTCGCACAGGTCCGCGGCGAGGGCGCGGTGGTCCTCGGTGGAGATGCGGCCCACGCAGGGGGCGGAGCACTTGTCGATGTAGCCCAGCAGGCAGGGGCGGCCGGAGGCGGCGGCGCGCTTGAACACCCCGGACGAGCAGGTGCGCACGGGGAAGACCCGCAGCAGCAGGTCGACGGTCTCGCGGATGGCCCAGGCGTGCGTGTAGGGCCCGAAGTAGCGGGTCCCCTTGCGCTTGGCGCCGCGCATGACCTGCACGCGCGGCACCTCCTCGCCCATGGTCACCGCCAGGTACGGGTAGGACTTGTCGTCGCGGTACTTGACGTTGAAGCGCGGGTCGAACTCCTTGATCCAGGAGTACTCCAGCTGCAGCGCCTCGACCTCGGTGGAGACGACCGTCCACTCCACGCCGGCCGCCGTGGTGACCATCGCCAGGGTGCGCGGGTGCAGCGCCGCGGGGTCCTGGAAGTAGTTCGCCAGGCGCTGGCGCAGGCTCTTGGCCTTGCCGACGTAGACGACCCGCCCCGCCGGGTCGCGGAAGCGGTAGACACCGGGCTCGTCGGGGACCTCCCCGGGCCTGGGGCGGTAGGTGGCGGGGTCGGGCACGCCTAGAGGCTAAGCCGGGGCACCGACGCGCCGGCCCGGGGCGGTGCTCCCCGGGACCGCCGTGCCCTCAGCGCACGGGGACCGCGAGCCGCTGCACCGCGGCGCGAGCGGCGGGCAGCCCGTCGCCGGCACCGGCCACGGGACCGTCCTCGACGCGGACCAGGCCGGGCAGCGGTGCACCGCCGGCCTCCTCGGCCGTGAGCGGCAGGCTGGCGGGCAGGCGCAGGACCACGTCGTCGAGGACGCGCACCGGCCCGGGCACGCCGAGGGCGGGCAGCTCGGACAGCACCAGGCGCCGCAGGGCGGCGTCGTCCATCGCGGCCAGCTCGTCTCCGGGAGCGGCCAGCTCGGCGCGCAGGACGGCGCCGCGGGTCGAGGCCAGGGTGCGGGGGCGCCACGCGCGGGCGGACGTCAGCCGGCGCACGCGGGGCTCGGGGGCGGCCGCGGTCACGTCGTGGGCGCGCGGGCCCACGACGGCGCCGTCGGGGGCCTCCACCAGCAGGTGCACCAGGTGGGCGTCGCGGCTGCTGGCCACGGCCACGCTGCCGGGCGGCAGCAGGCGCCGGTGGGTGGGCAGCGCGTCGACGACGCCGCGGCAGGCGAGCAGGCGCGAGCCGGAGGCGTCCTGGACGCGCACGGCGGCGAGCCCGCCGTCCTGCACGTGCAGGCCGGTGGCGGTGGTCCCGGTCAGCACGAGCGCACCGCGGGCCCGCAGCCGGCGGGCCAGCTCAGCCCACAGCGCACCGGTGCCGGCGACGGGGCTGAGGACCTCGGTGCTGCGGCGGGGCACCCGGGGGCGGTGTCCCCGTGCGGCGAGCGCGTGCCGGGCGCGGGTGCGTTCCACGTGCCCGCCGCTGAGGTCCAGCCACTGGGCCACGACGGGCGGCGCGGCGGCCACCGCGAGCCCGGGTGAGCTCAGCGAGTGCGGCAGGCCCCACAGCTGCACCGACCGGGCCAGGCCGCCCACGGTGTCGGCGGCCTCGACGACGACGACGTCGACGCCGGCGTCCAGCAGGGCCTCGGCGGCTGCCAGACCCCGCGAGCCGGCGCCGGCGACCACCACGGGCAGGCCGGCACCCGTGCCCGCCTCCTGACGCACGAGTGTCGGTGCGCTCACTGGTTCCACTCCTCCCCCGGCGCCGACCGGTGCCGCGCCCCTGCGCGCGACCCCGGCTCCCCCGGCGCTCCACGTCCTCGGTCCCGGCCCGCTCCGCGAGGTGGGCCGAGGTGGGCAGTGTGCCAGCGCCCGGGGCACGGGGCGGGGAGTTCCGCCCTACTGACACAGCAGCATCACCATCAGTGACCTATTGGTTACATCAAGTGCAGGAGGCGGCTCCGCAGGCCCGCCGTGGTGGTGCCGTCAGTCCGCCGAGCCGGGCTCGGCGAGCTTGCCCTGCCCCTTGGCCAGCGGCGCGTTCGGCAACAGGTTGGCCGTGGCGCCCTGCAGCTTCGTGCCCAGCGATCCGGTGACCACGTGGTCGCGGCCCTTGCTCAGCGCCTTGAAGGCCTGCTCGGCGACGGTGGCCGGGTCGTCCTTGGCGGACGTCTGCGCCATCTTCGTGTCCTCCATGCCGGCGCGCTCGAAGAACTCCGTGTCGGTGGGGCCGGGCAGGAACGCGGTGACGCTGACCCCCGCCTGCTCCAGCTCCTGGCGCAGCGACTGCGCCAGGGACTGCACGAAGGCCTTGGAGGCGCCGTAGACGGCCTGGTAGGGGGCCGGGACGCGCGCGGCCAGGGAGGAGGTGAACAGGATCCGGCCCTGACCGCGCCGCACCATCGCGCGGGCGGCCAGCTTGGCCAGGTGCACGAACGAGACGACGTTGAGGTCGATGAGGTGCAGCTCGTCCTCGAGGTCGGTCTCGACGAACTCGCCACCCACGCCCACCCCGGCGTGGATCGCCACCGCGTCCACGTCCCGCCCGCCCGCGGTGGCCGCCGCCCACAGCTGCTCCACGCCGGCGGCGGTGGACAGGTCCACGCGGACCGCCTCGACGCGGGCGGCGTCCTCCACCTCGGCCAGCTGCGCCGGCACGTCGGTGATGCGCTCGTCCTCGGCGGCGACGAGCACGTCGTAGCCGCCGGCGGCGAACTGCTTGGCCAGCTCCAGCCCGATGCCCGTGGAGGCTCCGGTCACGACGGCGAACGGGCGGGACGTCTCGGGAGTGCTCACTGCGGACCTCCGGGTTCCGGCGCGCCGCGGGTGCGGCGGCTCTGGCCCCACTCCTGCCCCGTGCGCGCCGATCCATGCGCGCCGATCCATGCGCGCCGATCCGTGCGCGCCGGAGCGGGCGGACCGGTTCAGCAGGTGGCGACGAACCGCTGCAGCACCCGCACTCCGAAGCGCAGCGCGTCCAGCGGGACGCGCTCGTCCACGCCGTGGAACATGCCGGCGAAGTCCATGCCCGCCGGCAGGCGCAGCGGCGCGAAGCCGTACCCGCGCACACCCAGGTGCGAGAACGACTTGTTGTCGGTGCCTCCGGCCAGGCAGTACGGCAGGACGGCCGCCCCGGGGTCCTCGGCCTCCAGCGCGGAGCGCATGCGGTCCACCAGCGGCACGGCGAAGTCCGTCTCCAGCGCCACGGACTCGTTGACGGTCTCGACGTCGACGCGCTCACCGGCGAGCTCGCGGATCGTGCTCAGCAGTTCCTCCTGCCGGCCGGGCAGGTACCGGCAGTCCACCAGCGCGGTGGCGGTGCCGGGGATGACGTTGTGCTTGTACCCGGCCTCCAGCACGGTCGGGTTGGCGGTGTTCTGCAGGGTGGCGCCCACCCACCGGGCGGTGGTGCCCAGCGTCGCCAGCAACGCGGAGGGGTCGTCCTCGTCGAACCTCACGCCGGTGATCTCCGAGACCCCCTGGAGGAACTGCCGGACGGTGGCGGTGTACTCGAGGGGCCACTCGTGCGCGCCGATGCGCGCCACGGCCGCGCACAGGCGGGTGACGGCGTTGTCGGTGCCGACCTGCGAACCGTGCCCGGCGCGCCCGTGCGCCACCAGCCGCAGCCAGGCCAGGCCCTTCTCCGCGGTCTGCAGCAGGTACGCGCGCCGGCCGTCCAGGTCGACGGAGAAACCGCCGACCTCGCTGACGGCCTCGGTCACGCCCTCGAAGAGGTCGGGGCGGTGGTGCACGAGCCACTCCGCGCCCTGCACCCCGGCGGCCTCCTCGTCGGCCAGGAACGCCACGACGAGGTCGCGCGGGGGGCGCTGGCCGGTGCGGGCCAGGTCGCGCACGACGGCCAGCAGCATCGCGTCCATGTCCTTCATGTCCACGGCGCCGCGGCCCCACAGGCAGTCGTCGGCGATCTCGCCGGCGAAGGGGTCCACGCTCCAGTCCGCGGCGCGGGCGGGCACGACGTCCAGGTGCCCGTGCAGCAGCAGCGCGCCGCGCTCGGCGGTACCGCGCTCGTCGCCGGGGATCCGCAGGACGACGTTGCCGCGGCCGGGGAAACCCTCGACGTACTCCGGCTGCAGGCCCACCTCGTGCAGCAGGGCCGCGACGTGCTCGGCGGCGGCCCGCTCGCCGGGGCCGGAGCCGTCGCCGGGGTTGGAGGTGTCGATGCGGATCAGGTCGCGGGCGAGGTCGACGACCTCGTCCTGGGCCACCTGCCGCGCCTGCGCGGACAGGTCCTCCCCCTCGCCGCTCGCCCGGCCGCCGTCCGTCGCGTTCCCCTGTGCGCTCACGCGCGCCACGCTAGACGCCGCCCGCCCGGTGCGCGGGACGGACCCGGTGCGGGCGGTAACGTCCGCGTGCCATGGGAACCCCACCACCGGCCGCCGTGGCACCGGCGCGCCCGGCCGGCGCGGGCGAGTGGACGGGCGAGGGGCACCGCGGGGTGACCGACGCCGTCCACGACGCGCTGCTGGAACTGCTCATGAGCCGCGGGGTCGAACCCGGTTCGGCCCTGCGCACGCAGGGCCTCGCCGACCGGCTGGGCGTCTCGGCCACCCCGGTGCGCGAGGCGCTGGCGCGCCTGGAGGGCACCGGCCTGGTGGTGCGCAGCGCCCGCCGCGGCTACCGGGCGGCACCGTTGCTGTCGGCGCGCGAGCTCGTCCAGCTCGTCGACGTGCGCCTGCTGGTGGAACCGGGCAACGCCGAGCGGGCCTGCGCCCGCGCCGACGACGCGTTCGTCGCCCGGCTGCACGAGGCGGTCGAGCGGCAGCGGCACGCCCCCACGGGGCCCGGCTACAGCGGGTTCAAGGACTACCTGGCCGCCGACTGGGCCTTCCACGAGCTCGTCGCCGAGGGCACCGGCAACCCGTTCATCGTGCGCACCCTGGACTCCTTCCGCGGGTTCGTGCAGCGCCTGCACCAGGTGGAGCAGCACGTGCCGGACTCCGCGGAGAGCGTGGCCGAGCACGAGGCGATCGTGCGGGCCTTCGAGGTGCGCGACCCGGTCGCGGCGGCCGCGGCGATGCGCGTGCACCTGGAGGGCGTGCTGGCGAGGGCCACCCCGGGCTGACCCCCGGTGCGGGGCCGTCGGCGCGGGCACGCGGACGGGGCGCGGGACGTTGACAGCTCGGACGAGGTGCGGCAGTCTGCTCCCCGTCCTGATTTTCTATAGAATCTGGGACCCCGGGTCCCGATGGAGCGATGACGTGAGCGACGACGCCGCACAGCCCACCCAGCGCACGACCGTCTTCGACGGCTACCCCGAGGTCCTGACTCGGGAGAACTGGCCGATCACCGTGCCGATGATGCCGCACCCCGGCGTGCTGGCCGACGGCACGTCGGTGCAGGACCAGTCCGCCGAGGGGTGGGCCGCGACCCTCGACGTCATGGTCGACGCCGGGTACACCAGCATCGACCCCACCGACACGTGGATCCGCATCGCGGACCTGCCGCCGGAGCGGCTGCAGGAGTTCGCCCGCACCGTGCGCGCCGCGGGCCTGAGCATCCCGGCGTTCTCCACCTCGCGCCGCAGCGTCATGGACCACGAGAAGGCCGACGAGAACCTCGCCTACTCGCACCGCGCGATCGACGCCTGCGCCGCCATCGGCATCCCGCTGGTGAACTTCGGGTTCATGCGCGGCTTCACGCCGGCGCAGGCGAAGGCGCTGTGGTTCTGGCTGGAGCCCGGCTACTCCGACGACTTCTCCGACGAGGCGCGCCGCACCGCCGTCAAGAAGATCCAGGAGCTGGCCAAGCACGCCCAGGAGGTGGGGGTGCAGATCGCGCTGGAGATGTACGAGGACACCTACCTCGGCACCGCCGACTCGGCCGTGCAGTTCATCCACGAGGTGGGCTACGACAACGTCGGCCTCAACCCCGACTTCGGCAACATCTGGCGCCTGCACCGCCCCGTGGAGCCGTGGGAGGAGATCGCGGCGAAGATGCTGCCGCACACCAACTACTGGCACCTGAAGAACTACTACCGCGACGAGGAGCCCGGCACCGGCTCGGTGCGCACGCACCCGGCGCCGCTGGAGTTCGGCACCATCAACTACCGCAAGGCCATCACCATCGCCGTCGAGTCCGGCTTCCGGGGCACGTTCTGCGTGGAGCACTACGGCGGCGACAGCATCAGCGTCGGCGCCACCAACCGTGAGTACATCCGCCGCGTCCTGCCCAAGCAGACGCCCTGGGCCCCGTTCCGCACCCTCTGAGCGATCGAAGGAGACCGTTCGAATGACGAAGATCTTCGGGGACCCGTCCTCGTTCGTCGACGAGTCCGTCGCCGGTTTCGTGGACGTCTACTCCCGCTTCGTGCAGCCGGTGCCGCACGGGGTGATCCGCTCGACCGCCACCCCTGAGGGCAAGG
>NZ_JBKBCT010000115.1:0-7716 GCF_050871525.1 Kineococcus auxinigenes
CACCCACCTCGCCGCCGCCCTCACCGTCCTACGACGCCTCATCAACGAGGCCCGTGACCGCTACCGCTGGCCCGGGCGCCCCACCACCCGCCGGCTCAAGTGACGTGCCTACTGCCGGTCGCTCTAACCGGGAGGAAGTGCCTGTTCTTCCACCGCTGCCTACCATCGGGGCATGACGCAGCCCTCGGAGCCGGCGCAGGAGCTCGTCGTGGACGTCTTCGCCCGCGGCTGCACCTCTCGCGCGGCCTTCGAGGACGTCACGAGCAGGTGGGCCTCGCTCGTCCTGCTGGCCCTGGGGGAGGGCGGCTACCGCTTCAACGCCTTGCGCCGCAAGGTCGAGGGCGTCAGCGAGAAGATGCTGTCGCAGACGCTGCAGACCCTCGAGCGGGACGGGATGCTCACCCGCGAGGTCGTCACGGCCATCCCCCCGCGGGTGGAGTACGCGCTCACCCCGCTCGGGGCGGCCGTCGCGCGCGGGCTGCGGGCGCTCGCCGACCTGCTCGAGGCGTCCGCCGGCCAGGTCCAGGCGGCCAGGGAGGCCCACGACCCCGCGCGGTGAGCGCACGCGGACGGGCGCCGCCCCCGAGGGGGACGGCGCCCGTCGCGTCAGGCGCGTGCCGTGGTCACGCGCGCCGCGGTCAGCCGGCGACGGCGACGTGCTCGTTGGGCACGCAGTGCGTCATCGTCAGGCCCGACACGTCGCGGGTCCCGTTCTTGCCGAGGTTGGCCAGGCGGGCCTGCTCCTCCTCGCTCAGGGTCTGCGACGCCAGCGGCGGCAGGTGCCGCACGTCGTCCGGGGTGATGCCCAGGCCCTCGCCCACGCGCAGGCCGTACTCGTCCTCGCACATGAGGAAGTGCCAGACCATGCGCTCCTGGATCTCGCGGTCGCACTGCTTCAGCGCGTCGACGAGGTTCTTCACCAGGTCGTCCTTCTCCCACTGCTGCGACAGCAGGTAGCGCTCGCCGGCCTGCTTGTAGTCGTTGGTGCGCGGGATGCGCTTGCGGGTCACGCGGCCGGTGATGACCGGGCCCTGCTCGTCGTGCGTCGGGTAGGTGGCCTCCTGCAGGCCCCCGGTGATGGACGGCTCGTAGTTCACGTGCGGGTTGGAACCCACCTCGTCGCGGCCGTACGACATCGGCCCGCCCTGCTGGTTCGTGCGCACCGGCACCTTGGGGCGGTTCACCGGCAGCTGCAGGTAGTTCGGGCCGACGCGGTACCGCTGGGTGTCGGAGTAGGAGAACGTCCGGCCGACGAGCATCTTGTCGTCGGAGAAGTCCAGGCCGTCCACCAGCACGCCGGTGCCGAAGGAGATCTGCTCGTTCTCGGCGAAGTTGTCGGTGACGTTGCGGTTCAGGACCATCTTGCCGACCGGGCGCAGCGGGAAGACCTCCTCCGGCCACACCTTGGTGTCGTCCAGCGGGTCGAAGTCCAGCTCCGGGTGGTCGTGGTCCTCCATGATCTGCACGTGCAGCTCCCACTCGGGGAAGTCGCCGGCCTCGATCGCGTCGTAGAGGTCCTTGGTGTGGGCGCCCAGCGTCTGCGCCTGCACGGCGGCGGCGTCGGCCGCGGTCCACGACTTCACGCCCTGCTTCGGCAGCCAGTGGTACTTCACGAGCACGGTCTCGCCCTGCGCGTTGACCCACTTGTAGGTGTTCACGCCGAAGCCCTGCATGAAGCGGTAGGACGCCGGGGTGCCGCGGGGGCTGAAGACCAGCGTGACCATGTGCATGGCCTCGGGGGTCTGGCTGAAGAAGTCGAACGCGCGCTGCGCGACGCTCGCCTCGAAGGTCACCGGGTCCGGCTTCTGCGAGTGGATGAAGTCGGGGAACTTGATCGCGTCGCGGATGAAGAAGACACCCAGGTTGTTGCCGACGAGGTCCCAGTTGCCGTCCTCGGTGTACATCTTCACCGCGAAACCGCGCGGGTCGCGCGCGGACTCGGAGGAGTCGCGCCCGCCGGCGACGGTGGAGAAGCGGATCGCCAGGTCGGTGCGCTTGCCCTTCTCCTGGAACAGCTTGGCACGGGTGTACTTGGAGATCGGCTCGTCACCGAGGGAGCCGTACGCCTCGAAGTAGCCGTACGCGGTGGTGCCGCGCGCGTGCACGACGCGCTCGGGGATCCGCTCGCGGTCGAAGTGGCTGATCTTCTCCAGGAACTGGTAGTTCTCCAGCGTGGCCGGGCCGCGGGCCCCGACGGTGCGCTGGTTCTGGTTGTCGTAGACCGGGTGGCCCTGACGGTTGGTCAGGACCGGGCGGTCGTCACCCGGGGCGGACGGCTGGCTGGCGACGTCGGTCATCGCGCTTCCTCTCGTGGGTTCTTCCGCTGGTCGGCGGTGGTTCTCAGGGATCCGGGGCCCGCCTGGGCGGCCCGGCAGTCGGGGCAGCGTCCCCAGAAGACCACCTCGGCCTCGTCGACCGCGAAACCCGCGGTGTCGGAGGGGGCGAGGCAGGGGGAGGGGCCGACGGTGCAGTCCACGTCGACGGTGCGGCCGCACTCGCGGCACACCAGGTGGTGGTGGTTGTCGCCCACCCGCGCCTCGTACCGGGCCGGGTGACCGGCCGGCTCGATGCGCCGGGCCAGGCCCGCGCGGGTGAGGGCGTCGAGGCAGTCGTAGACGGCCTGGGTGGACACCGCCGGCAGCGCCGCGCGGGCGCGGGTGACGACCTGGGCCACCGGGAGGTGCTCGGCGGTGGCGGCCGCGTCGTCGAGCACCTGCAGCACGACGGCGCGCGGGCGGGTCGCCCGCAGGCCGCGGGAGCGCAGGCGGTCCTCGGCGGCGGTCACCGCCGGGCTCGTCGTGGGGTCGGGCACGGCTCGATCACACCAGTCCAGTCTGGAACGAGTCAAGAAAGGGTCACCTACCTCGCCCAGTCCCACTCGCCTCCACCCGTCCCTCCTGTGGTGATCTTGCACGGTTGAGTCTTCAAGCGTGCAAGATCACCGCAGGAGCGGTGGGGTCGGGGGAGGGGCGGGTGGAGGGTGGGGTCAGGGGCGGCGCCAGTCGTCGGAGGTCAGGTGCGAACCGGCCATGGGGCCCATCTGCAGCATCCCGCCGTCCACGGCGTACGACGCCCCCGTGACGTACGAGCCCTCCGGCGAGCACAGCAGCGCCACCACCGCCGCGATCTCCCGCGCGTCACCCGGACGGCGCATCGGCACCCCCGGCCGTTCCTCGGTGTGCGGGTCCTGGTCCTCCTGGCCCGTCATCGGCGTGGCGATCTCGCCCGGCGCCACCGCGTTGACCGTGATCCCGTGCTCGGCCAGCTCGATCGCCGCCGTGCGCGTCAGCAGACCCAGGCCGCCCTTGGCCGCGCAGTACGGCGCCGCCCCCACCCGCGGCTGGTGCTCGTGCACGCTGGTGATGTTGACGATGCGCCCGCCGCGCCCGGCGGCGACCATCCGCCGCGCCGCCCGCTGCAGGCACAGGAACGCCCCGTCCAGGTCGGTGGCCAGGACCTCGCGCCAGTCCTCGAAGGACAGCTCCAGCAGCGGCGTCGAGGTGCCCGTGCCGGCGTCGTTGACCAGGACCTCCACCCCGCCCAGGGCCTCGGCCAGCTCGTCCACGACGTCCGCGGCCGCCGGCAGCTCCCGCAGGTCCAGGTGGCGCAGCTCGGCGCGCCGGCCCAGCGCCCGGACCTCCTCGGCGGTGCGCCGGCCCTGCTCCTCGTCGCGGAACCACGTCACGCCGACGTCGTGGCCGCGCCGGGCCAGCTCGACGGCGATGGCCCGCCCGATGCCGGACTCCGAGCCCGTGACGATCGCCGGGCCGGGGCTGCCGGCGGGCTCGCGGCTGCGCAGGTCGCGGAACCCGCCGTTCGCAGCAGTGCTCTGTTCGCTCATGCCCTCCCCGTACCCGCTCGGCACCGCGTGGATGCACCCGTGCACCCGGCAGGACGGCGCGGTCTGCGCGAAGATCCCCCTGATGGCTTCCGACGACAGCGCACCGCGCACCGCGCACCGCGACCTGCGCGGGTCCGGCGCCCGGGGCGCCGTGCCCGCCCGCCCCCCCTGGTGGCGCCGCAGCCGTGCGCGGCGCGCCCTGCCGCCCCGCGCGCTGCGGGCGCTGGGGCGCGTGCTGGGCTGGCTGGGCGTGCTGCTGGTGGCGGCCGTCGGCGCCGGGATCGGCTTCGCGCTGGCCCCCGGCCACGAGACCTGGGTGGGCCCGCTGGAGGTCGAGGTGCGCGTGCACCCCAGCCTCTCCCCGGGGGTGGCGGTCGAGCTGCCTCCCGTCGGCGAGGTCACCTTCGACACCCACGGCGCCCCCGTCGAGGTCGCCGCGGGCATCGAGGCGGTCGACCTGGACGCCGCCACCCGCCTCGTGCGCTCCCCGCAGCAGCTGCTCGCGCTGGAGCTGACCGCCGCCGACACCGTGCGCGCCGCCACCGTCCGCGCCACCGCCTACAGCGCCGCCTGCGGGATCGGCGGCGCAGTGCTCGCCGGGCTCGTCGTGTACCGCACCCGCGGCCGCACCCTGCAGGCCGGTGCGGCCTGCCTCGCGGCGCTGCTGGCCACCGGCGGCGCCACCGCCGCCACCTTCGACGCCGCCGCCCTGCAGCAGCCGCGCTTCACCGGCCTGCTCTCGCGCGCGCCGTACCTCGCCACCAGCACCCAGGAGGCGCTCGAGCGCCTGGAGTCGTACCGCAGCGGGCTGTCCGACATCGTGCGCAGCGTCAGCACCCTGTACGCCGTCAGCGCCGGGCTGCCCGCCCTCGGCGACGGGCAGACCGGCGCCGGTGCGGGGGAGGGCGTCACGACCGTCCTGCACATCTCCGACCTGCACCTGAACCCGCTCGGCTTCGACCTGGTGGAGGACCTCATCGAGCAGTTCGACGTGCAGGCGGTGGTGGACACCGGCGACGTCACCACCCTGGGCTCCGCGGTGGAGTCCTCGTTCCTGAACCGCATCGGCGGCCTCGGCGTGCCGTACGTCTTCGTGCGCGGCAACCACGACTCGATGCAGACCCAGGCCGCCGTCGCCGCCCAGCCCGGCGCCGTCGTGCTCGACGACGGGCAGACCGCCGAGGTCGCCGGGCTGCGCTTCGCCGGCAAGGGCGACCCCGTCTTCACCCCGGAGGGGGAGGGCAGCACCGCCTCGGGCACCGCGGAGGAGGTGCAGCGCGAGTCCAACGAGGTGCTCGCCGCCGGCATCGAGCAGTGGGAGTCGGCCCACCCCGACGACCCCGTGGACGTGGCCCTGGTGCACGACCCCAGCGGCCTGGAACCGCTGATGGGCCGCGTGCCGCTCGTGCTGGCCGGGCATCTGCACAAGCGCAGCGTCACGCTCGACGACTCCGGCACCCGGGTCATGGTGGAGGGCACGACGGGGGGTGCGGGCATCACCTCGGCCGGGCTGGACCGCCTCGCGGACGGCGCACCCCTGCCGCTGTCGGCGACGCTGCTCTACTTCGACGCGGACGACGAGCTCCTGGCCTACGACGAGGTGACCGTCGGGGGTCTCGGCCTGGCCGAGGTCAGCCTGCAGCGCACGGTCCTCACCGACGAGGACCGCCCGCCGCTGGTCCCGCCGACCGCCACGCCCACCGCCACCGCCACGCGCACCGCCACCTCCCCTGCCGCCGCCACGCCCACGGCCCCTGCCACCACCACGCCCACCGCCGCTGCGACCGCGCCACCGGTGCCGTGAACGCGGCTCGCGCGCCGCGCCGCGCGCGTACCGTGGGCGCCACCATGACCCCGCACCCCGACCCGGCCGGCACCGCGCCGGAGACCCTCGTGCCGGCCGGCACCGCGCCGGACCCGGTCGCCGGCCCCCTCGCCGACGACGCGCTCGCCGAGGAGATCGAGCTGTACGCCGACGTCGTCGTCGCCGCGTCGGAGAGCGACGGCCCGCTGGCCCACAGCGACCTCGACCGGGTGCTCGGCGTGGACGACGCCGTTCCCGGCGCGGCAGCCGCACCGCACGACGGGCTCGGTGTCGGGGGCGGTGCGCCCACCGCCTAGAGTCCGCTGCGGGTCGAGCGCCGCCGGCCCGACCGAGCACCCACCGTCTGCGGAGCCCCAGTGCGCTTTCGACTCACCCCCCGGGACGACGGCTTCTTCGAGCTGTTCGCCCGAACGGGCGACATCCTCGTGGAGGCCACCGCCGTCCTGACCGAGTTCCTGGGCAGCGACCAGGTGCGCCGGGTGGACCTGGCCCGCCGCATGGAAGAGGTCGAGCACGCCGGTGACGAGGCCGCCCACGCGGTGCTGAGCAGGCTCACCTCCTCCTTCGTGACCCCCTTCGACCGCGAGGACATCCACCGCCTGACCTCCCGGCTGGACGACTGCCTGGACCTCATGCACGCCGCCGTGGACCTCATCGTCATCTACCGGGTGGGCACCCTGCCGCCCGCGGTGAGCGACCTCGTGCAGATCATCACCCGGCAGGCGGAGCTGACCCGCGAAGCGCTGCCCCGGCTGCGCGCCCCGGGCGAGCTGGCGGACTACTGGGTGGAGATCAACCGCCTGGAGAACCAGGCCGACCAGATCCACCGCGACCTCCTCGGCACCATCTTCGGCGGGGAGCACGACGCCATCACGATCATGAAGCTCAAGGAGGTCGTGGAGACTCTGGAGAACATCGCGGACGCCTTCGAGGACGTCGCCCACACCGTGGAGATCATCGCGGTCAAGGAGTCCTGACCCGGTGGAGCCCGTCCTCGTCCTGGTCGTCGTGGTCGTCGTGGTGGCGCTCGTCTTCGACTTCACCAACGGCTTCCACGACGCCGCCAACGCCGTCGCCACCTCCGTCTCGACCCGGGCGCTGACCCCGCGGGTGGCCGTGACCCTGGCGGCCCTGTGCAACCTCGTCGGCGCCTTCCTCGGCACCGGCGTCGCCGAGACCATCGGCGACGGGATCATCGACGTCGGGATGGGCGCGGACGCCCTCTGGCTCATCCTGGCCGCGCTCGTCGGCGCCGTGGGCTGGCAGCTGCTCACCTGGTGGGGCGGGCTGCCGACGTCCGCCTCGCACGCCCTCATCGGTGCGCTCGCCGGCGTCGGGATCGTCACCCACGCCACCGTCCACTGGGAGGTCGTCCTCCACAAGGTCGCCATCCCCATGGTCGTCTCGCCCCTGGCCGGCTTCCTCGTCGCCTACCTGGCGATGCTGGGGGTGCTGTGGGCGGTGCGCCGCTCCGCCCCCGGGCCGGCGCACCGCCGCTTCCGGGTGGCGCAGACCGTCTCGGCCGCGGCGATGGCGCTGGGCCACGGGCTGCAGGACGCGCAGAAGACGATGGGCGTCATCGTCCTGGCCCTGGTCGCCGGTGGCTACCACGACGGCGACGACTTCTCGATCCCGTGGTGGGTGAAGGTCAGCGCCGCCGTGGTCATCAGCGCCGGCACCTACGCCGGGGGGTGGCGGATCATGCGGACGCTGGGGCGGCGGCTCATCCACCTCGACCCCGCCCGCGGCTTCACCGCCGAGGCGGTCTCCTCGATGGTGCTCTACGTGGCCGCGCTCGGCTTCCACGCCCCCGTCTCCACCACCCAGACCATCTCCTCCGCGATCACCGGGGTGGGTGCCACGAAGCGGCTGTCGGCGGTGCGCTGGGGGGTGGCCCGGACGATGGTCGTGGCGTGGTTGCTCACCCCGCCCGCCGCCGCCGGCCTGGCCGCCGGCCTGTACCTGCTCGGGAGCCTGATCGCCTGACCGCCCGGCGTCCGCGCCGCCCGCACGACGAAGCGCCCGGTCGCGTCCTTGGAAGGACGCGACC
>NZ_JBKBCT010000116.1:0-7327 GCF_050871525.1 Kineococcus auxinigenes
ATCGAGGAAGTCGCGACTTCCTCGATCACCGCGGGAGGGGGAGGGGGTGCGGTGCCGGTGGGGTTTGCCGGAACGGCACGAGAGCTCGACGCCGGGCAGGGTGCCGCGCACGATGCCGTCGTGACCCTCTTCGACCCCGACGCCCCCGACGCCCGCGAGCTGTGGGAAGGCGTGTACACCGCCGGCGAGCGCTGGAGCGGGCGGCCCAACGCGCTGCTCGTGCGTGCCGTCGAGCACCTGAGCCCCGGCACCGCCCTGGACCTCGGCTGCGGCGAGGGCGGTGACGTCGTGTGGCTGGCCTCGCAGGGGTGGGCCGTCACCGGCACCGACGTCTCGCCCACGGCGCTCGCGCGCGCCGCCCGCCACGCCGCCGACGCCGGTGTCGCCGAGCGGGTGCGGCTGGAGGAGCACGACCTCGGCGCCTCGCTGCCCGCCGGGGAGTTCGACCTCGTCACCGCCTCCTTCCTGCACTCGATCGCGCACCTGGACCGCGACGACGTCCTGCGCCGCGCCGCGGCCGCCGTCGCCCCCGGCGGCAGCCTGCTCGTCATCGGGCACGTCGGCGTCCCGCCCTGGGCCGACGCCTCGCACCACCACGTGCACCTGCCCGAGCCGCAGGAGGTCCGCGACGCCCTCGCGGGCGCCACCGGCGGCTGGGAGGTGCTGCACGAGGAGGTGGTGCAGCGGGAGGTCACCGGACCCGAGGGGCAGCGCGCCCACGTGGGTGACAGCGTCCTGCACCTGCGGCGCCCGCAGTCCTGACGGTGCGGTGAACGCCCCGCAGCGGGACCGTGCCGGTCCGGCCCGGGGCGAGAGCCGCGCGGCCGCTTCGTGGTACTTCTCTTGACCATGCCGTCCCCCCGCCTGGCCCTCACCCGCACCTACCTCGCCCCGTCGGCCGACGAGGCGCCCGGCGGCGGGGAACTGCCCGGGGTCGCCGACGTCGGCGAGACGCGGGAGGTCAGCAGCGAGGAGACGCACTACGACACCGCCGACCTGGCGCTGGCCGCGTCGGGCGCCTCGGTGCGGCGGCAGACCAGCGGCTCCCCCCGCGGCTGGGTGCTGGAACTGCCCGGCCGGGGCCCGCGCACCCACGAGGTGCGCCACGCCCTGGGCCGTGCCGTGCGCACCGCTCCCGCTGCGCTGCAACGGCTCACCTGGGCCGCCGCGCGCGGTCGCACCCTGGGCCCGGTGCTGGCGCTGACCACCGACGCCAGCCAGCGCGACCTGCTCGACGCCGACGGCGCGCTCGTGGCCCGCCTGACCACCCGCCGGGTGCGGGCGCGCGCGCTGGTGCCGGAGGACTCCCTGGCGCAGACCTGGGCGGAGTGGCAGGCCGAGGTCGTCGACGGCCGCCGCGACCTGCTGGACGCCATCACCGCCGCGTGGGAGGAGCGCGGTGCGGAGGAGTCCGACCGCACCGCGCAGCTGCGCGCCGTCCTGGACGGCCCGGAGGAGGTGGAGGCCGGCGAGGACGTCGCCGGCGGGGACTCCGCCGGTGCGCTCGTCCTGGGGCAGCTCGCCCACGACGTCAGCCGCCTGCTCGCCCAGGACCCGCTGGCCCGCATCGACGCCCCCGGCGCCGTGCGCGCGATGCGCAGCGCCACCCGCCGCCTCGCCGGCGTCGTGCGGTCCTTCGCGCCCCTGTTCGCCGACGAGCCCCGCGACGCGCTGCTGACCGAGCTGGAGTGGCTGGGGGGCCTGCTGGGCCGTGCCCGTGACGCCGAGGTCCTCAGCGACCGCGTCCTGGCCGACCTGGACGAGGAGGCCACCGGCCACGTCGCCGGTTCCGGCGTCGGGGACCCCGCCACCGTCGCGGAGGTGCTGCGCGCGCTCCTCGGGGAGCGGCAGGCCGCCGCGCAGGCCGAGGTGGCGACCGCGCTGGACTCCGAGCGCTACCGGGCCCTGGTCGCCGCGCTGGAGGCGTTCGTGGCCGACCCGCCGCTGACCCGCGAGGCGTCCCGCTCGGCCCGCAAGGCGCTGCTGCCGCTGGTCGCCGACGCGCACCGCGCCGTGAAGAACGCCTACCGCGACGTCGACCCCGACGGCGACGACGCCGACGTGCCCGCCGGCGACCCCGGCGCCGACCCGCTGGTGCGCCTGCGCCGGGCGGCCGAGGACGCGCGTGCCGCCGCCGCGGTGGTGGTGCCGCTGCGCGGGGACGACGTGGAGGACTACGCCGACGCGCTCAAGGAGCTCCTCGACGTCCTCGTCGAGCACGAGGAGACGATCGCGGCCCGCGTCGCGCTGGCCGGGCAGGTGCCCACCGCCGGTGAGGGGGCGTTCGTCCTGGGCCGCCTGCACGCGCTGGAGGAGGTCCGCTCGGCGGTGGCGCGCCACGACCTGGAGGCGGCGTGGGACGGTGCGAACCGGAAGAAGCTGCGCAAGTGGATGAGCTGACCGCGCGCTACGGCGAGCCGGTCCCGCTGAGCGGTTCCCGGGTGGCGCTGGAACCGCTGTCCGCGGAACCGGCCGCCGGGCACGTCGAGGGGTTGCGCCGCGTCGTCGCCGAGGGCGACCTGCACCGCACCTGGTACACGCGCATCCCCGCACCGGGAGCCGTCGCCGCGGAGGTGGAGCAGCGCCTGGCCAGGCAGCGCGCCGGCCTGGTGGCGCCGTGGGCGCTGCGGCGCCTGGACACCGGTGAGGTGTGCGGGGCGACGACCTACCTGAACCTCGACCCCGCCAACCGGCGGCTGGAGATCGGCTCGACGTTCCTGGCGAGGTCCGCGCAGGGCACGGGGATCAACGCCGAGGCGAAGCTGCTGCTGCTGACCCGCGCGTTCGAGGTCCTGGGCTGCGCCGCGGTGGAGTTCCGCACCCACTGGCACAACCACCAGTCCCGCGCGGCCATCGCGCGCCTGGGCGCCAAGCAGGACGGCGTGCTGCGCAACCACGTCCTGTGGCACGACGGCAGCTACCGGGACACGGTCGTGTTCTCGATCGTCGGGTCCGAGTGGCCGGCCGTGCGCAGCGGCCTGCGCGGTCGCCTCGTGCTCTCCTGAAGCGCCGTGCCTCCCCGTGGCCCGGTGGCCGGCGGGGTGGTCCTGGCGGGGCCAGCGCCGGTGCGTGCCTGGCGGCGGGCGCTGTGCTGCAGGCGCTGTCGCGCGGGGAGGAGCGGGGTTCGGAACCGTTGCGGGGCGCGGTCTTCGCGTACGGCTCCTTCCACGCGCGGCTGCCCCCCCCGCCCTCCCGAGCTGCGCCGCCGGCTGCGGGGCCGGCGACGGTGGACGCACGTGCCGGCGTCGATCGGGTCGATGAACCTCGACCACGCGGGTTCGCGGGCCGCGCTGTCCGATCCGTCGGCGTTCGCCGGTGGGCACCCGCTGCACGGTTCCCCGCCCGCGCTGCTCGTCGACGCCGACCGGGACGCGCTGCGCGCTTCCAGCGAGCGCTTCGCCCTGGAACTGCTCGCGGCGGGCGTCCCGGTCGAGCACCACGTGCTGCCCGGGACCTCGCACGCCTTCCTGAACCGCCCGGGGGAGCGGGCGTTCAGCGCGGGGGTGCGGCTGATCGCCGATTGGCTGGCGCGCCGCCGCTGATCGCTTGACATCCTCCAGCGGTCGTTCCACATTCGGAGCCCGCCCGAGATCGAGGAGGGTTCGTGACCGACACCGTCGTGGCACCCGCGCCAGCAGTGCTCCAGGAGTGCCGCCGGGTCCTCCGGTGACCGCGTCCGCGCCGAGCCCGCGCGACGCCCTCGCGCAGCGGGTCCGGGACGTCCTGGAGTCGCACCCGAACGTCCGCGAGGTGCGCATGTTCGGCGGCTTGTCGTTCATGGTGGACGAGCGCATGGCGGTGGCCGCCGGGCGCGACGGCGACCTGCTCGTGCGCACCGACCCCGCGGAGCACGACGACCTGCTGCGACGAGGTGGGGAACCGGCGCACATGGGCCAGGACCGCCCCATGGGGCGCGGGTGGATCAGCGTGCCGCGCCGGCGGGTCGAGGGTGACGAGGAGCTGGCGTACTGGGTCGGGGTCGGCGTCGACTCCCGGGACGCGTCGGGCTGACCCTCACGCCCCACGAGCCGGGCCCGTGCCGAACAGCACCGCGCGACGGGTCCGACCCGCCGCCCGCTGAACCCCACCGAGCGGCGGATCCCCGCGTCCGCGCCGGCTGCGAGGATCCCCCCACCGAGCACCACACCCAGGGGGACACCGTGCAGCACCAGGCCCAGCCACCCGTCACGCCCGGGGCGGGCGCCGCGCCCGCCCTCGCCCTGCGGGGGCTGACGAAGCGCTTCGGCGACAAGCTCGCCGTCGACGCCCTCGACCTCGACGTGCCCGCCGGTTCCTTCTTCGGCGTCGTCGGCCCCAACGGCGCCGGCAAGACCACCACCCTGTCCATGGCGACCGGCCTGCTGCGCCCCGACGCCGGGCGCGCGTTCGTCCTCGGCGCCGACCTGTGGGCCGACCCCGTCGCCGGCAAGCGCCGCCTCGGCGTCCTGCCCGACGGGGTGCGCCTGTTCGACCGCCTCACCGGCCTGGAGCTCGTGCGCTACGCCGGGCTGCTGCGCGGCGTGGAGCGCGACGTCGTCGAGCAGCGCGCCCCCGAGCTCCTCGACGCCCTCGGCCTGGCCGACGCCGCCGGCACCCTCGTCGTCGACTACTCCGCCGGCATGACGAAGAAGGTCGCGCTCGCCTGCGCGCTCGTGCACGCGCCCCGCCTGCTCGTCCTCGACGAGCCGTTCGAGGCCGTCGACCCCGTCAGCGGCACCACGATCCGCTCCCTGCTCACCTCCTACGTCGCCGGCGGCGGCACCGTCGTGCTCTCCAGCCACGTCATGGACCTGGTGGAGCGCATGTGCGACCACGTCGCCGTCATCTCCGCCGGCCGCGTCCTGGCCACCGGCGACCTCGACACCGTGCGCGGCGGCGGCACCCTGGAGGAGCGCTTCGTCGACCTCGTCGGCGGCGGCCGCGACCTCACCGGCTCCCTGGACTGGCTGCGCTGATGATCGGAACCCTCGTCCGCCTCAAGCTCACCCTCCTGCGCAACGGGCTGCGGCGCAGCCCCTGGCAGGTCGTGGCGTTCGTCGTCGGCGTCCTCTACGCGCTGTTCATCGTCGCCACCGTCGGCGGCGCGCTCGTCGCCCTGCGCTTCGCCGACCTGGACGTCGCCGCCCCCGTCGTCGTCGGCGTCGGGACCCTCGCCGTGCTCGGCTGGGCGCTGATCCCGCTCGTCGCCTTCGGCGTCGACGAGACCGTCGACCCCTCCCGCTTCGCCACCTTCGCCGTGCCGCGCGCCCAGCTCGTGCCCGGCCTGCTGCTCGCCGGCCTCGTCGGCCTGCCCGGCGCCGTCACCCTGCTGCTGTCCCTGGCCGGCGCCGCCGCCCTGTCCCGCTCCGTCCCCGCCACCGCCCTGGCCGTCGTGGCCGTCGTCGTCGGCACCCTCACCGCCGTGGCCGCGTCCCGCGCCACCACCACCGCCGCAGCCGCGCTGCTGCGCGCCCGCCGCACCCGCGACGTCGCCGTCCTCGTCGGCGGCGTCCTGATCGTCCTGCTCGGTCCGGGCATCAACCTGGTCGCCCAGCGCGTCGAGGACGGTCTCGACGACCTCGCCGCCCTCGGCCGCGACGCCGCCGCCGTCGCCGGCTGGACCCCGCCCGGCCTCGCCTGGGCAGCGGCCGCCGACGCCGCCGCCGGCCGCTGGGGCACCGCCCTGCTGCGCCTGCTGCTCGCCCTGGCCGTGCTCGCCGCCGTGCTCGGCGCGTGGGCGCTCGCCCTGGGCCGCTCCGGCACCGGCCCCGCCGCGGGCGGCGGCGGCCCCGCCCGCACCACGGCCGGCGGCGGCGGTCTCCTGGACCGCCTGCCCAGCACGCCCGCCGGGGCCGTCGCCCGCCGCTGCCTGCTGTACTGGCGCCGCGACCCCCGCTACCTCGTCTCGGCCGCCTCCGTCGCGGTCCTGCCCCTGCTGCTGCTCGTGCTGCCGCTGTCCGCGGGCGGCGACCCCGGCAGCTGGTTCCTCGCCGCCGGGCCGCTCGCCGCCTTCGTCACCGGCTGGTCCCTGCACGACGACGTCGCCTACGACCACTCCGCCTTCACCCTGCACGTCACCGCCGGCGTGCGCGGGCGCGACGACCGCGCCGGGCGCCTCCTGGCCGCCGCGCTCTGGCAGGTGCCCCTCGTGCTGGTCCTCACCGTGATCGGGGCCCTCGTCGCCGGGCGCGCGGACCTGCTGCCGGCCCTGACCGGCGCCTCCGCCGCCCTGCTCGGCGCCGGGTACGGCGTCTCCAGCGTCGCCAGCGCCCTGACCCCCTACCCCGTCGCCCCGCCCGGCGGGAACCCCTTCTCCAGCCCCCGCGGCGCCGCCACCGCCACCCTGCTCGTCCAGCTGGTCACCACCCTCGTCGTCGCCCTGCTCGCGCTGCCCGCGCTCGCCGCGCTGCTCGTGGCGCTGCTGTGGGCGCCGTGGGCCGGGTGGATCGGCCTGCTCGCCGGCACCGGGCTCGGTGCCCTGTGGGTGTGGCTGGGCCTCACCCGCGGCGGCGCCCTGCTCGACCGGCGCGCCCCCGAGGTGCTGGCCGTCGTCAGCCGTTCGTGAGCGCCCCGGGCGGCACGACGGCCGGCCTCGCGCTCGCCGTCGTGCTGCTCGCCGCGACCGCCGTGGCCGCCGGGCGCCTCGGCGGCCTGCGCCACGGCCGCGAGGTCGCCGTCGTGTGCCTGCGCGCCGTCGTGCAGATCGCCGCGATCGGCCTCGTCCTCGGCGCCGTCCTGCGCGTGCCCGCCCTGGCGCCGCTCTACCTGGCCCTCGCCCTCGCCGTCGCGTCCTGGACGTCCGCCCGCCGCCTGGGGTCGCTGCGCACCTGGCCCGGCACGGCGCTCGCCGTCGGCGCGGGCGCGCTCGTCGCCGCGGTGGTCGTCGTGGCCACCGGCGCCCTGCCGCTGCGGGCGCTGGACGTGGTGCCCTTCACCGCCCAGCTCATCGGCGGCGCGATGGGTGCCACCACCCTCGCCGGGCGGCGGATGCTCGACGACGTCGCCGAGCGCTGGGACCTCGTGGAGGGCTGGATGGCGCTGGGCGCCACCCCCGCCCGGGCCGTGGCCGAGCTCGGCCGCACCGCCGCCGCCCGCGCCCTGGCCCCCGCGCTGGACCAGACCCGCAACGTCGGGCTCGTCACGCTCCCCGGCGCGTTCGTCGGGCTGCTCCTGGGCGGGGCGAGCCCCTTGCAGGCCGCCCGCGTGCAGCTGCTCGTCCTCGTGGGGCTCATCGCGGCGGAGACCATCGCGGTGGTGGTGATCACCCGAGCCTTGGGCCGCGGGGTGCGCACCCGCCCCGCAGCCCCCTCCCCGCGGTGATCATGCACGGTTGAGCGCTCAACCGTGC
>NZ_JBKBCT010000117.1:0-6827 GCF_050871525.1 Kineococcus auxinigenes
GGTGTAGGGGGCGACGCGGGAACCGTTGGTCAGCGGAACTCCCGCCACCGCCAGGTTGTCCTTGGCCCCGAAGCGCATCCCGGCGAGCGGGCCGTCCGGGGGGGGGGGGCGCCCCCCCCCCCCCCCCCCCCCCCCCCCCCCCCCCCCCCGCCGCGCGTGCGGGCACCGATCGCCGCCCACACGCACACCGCCCGCTCCGCCGCCCACAGCGGCGCCCACAGCGCCGCGGTGGGCGGGTACTGCACCCGGCCGCCGTGCCGGCGCCGCCCCACCTCGGCCACCGCGACCGCGGTCAGCGCCCCCGCGCCGGCGGCGAGCGCCCCCCGGCGCGGGCGCCGGGCGGCCAGCACCAGCAGCGGCAGCCAGGACGCCTCCAGCACCAGCCGCCACGGCTGGGCGAAGTCGTCGTACGCCTGCCGGACCCGCTGCCCGGCGAAGTGCCGCGCCGTCGGCGGCAGCCGCGGCACGTACACCCCCGAGGCCGCGACGACACGCCCCCCGGCGGCCGCCACGGTCCGCAGCAGCTGCAGGTTCTCGAACAGCACGTCCCCGTCGTACCCGCCCATCTCGCGGAACGCGCTGCGCCGCAGCGCGATCGTCCCGGGGTAGTCCGCTCCGAACGCGCGGTTCACCAGGGAGCGGGCGGTGTCCCAGCGCGCGTGCCAGGGGGCGGGGCGGAACACGTTCTGCGGGCGCACCGCGTCCGCCCCGTCGAGCAGGTCGAGCACCGCACGCAGTTCCGCCGGCCCGTAGCGCACGTCGTCGTCGGCCACGACGACGAGCTCGTGGCGGGCGCCGAGCACGCCGGTGACGACGCCGGCGACCTTGCCGTTGCGGCCCGGCCACGGCTGCGGGCGCACGTGCCGCGCCCCGCTGCCCCGCCACGAACGCTCGTGGCGCTCGAAGTCCGCCCCCGGGGAACCGTCCACGACCGTGACGTCGACCAGCCCGGCCAGCGAGCGCAGGTAGTCCCCCAGCTCCTCGACCTCGCCGTCCGGGCGCGCCTCCCAGCGCAGCGGGACCACGTACTCGGCGCCCGGCCCCGAGGAGTCCTGCGCGGGGCTCACGCCCACGGCGCCAGCAGCGAGCTGCGGCCCTGCTCCCAGGAGGTGAGCTGGTGCTCGCCCGCCAGCGCGTCCAGCGCCAGGCAGGCCGCCGCGCCGAACAGCACGTCCGCGGCCAGCGCCGGCTCGTGGCGGGCCAGCGCCCCGGCGAGGTCGCGCCCGGCGATCTGCTCGTGCACGGCGTCGGCCTGCACGTGCTCGTCGAAGAACCACGTCGCGTCGGCGTCGAAACCCAGCCGGCGGAACCCGTTGCCGTACGCCTTGTTCGGCAGGGAGGACGTCATCTCGAACACCGCCAGGTGCCCCACGATCGCCCCGCGCAGGCGGCGGTGCAGGCCGAACAGCGACATCGCGTTCGTGCCCACCAGGGTGGTGGCGGGCACGGACGGGAGGTGGCGGCCGTAGGAGTCGTCCAGGCCCGCCGCGCGCATCGTGCGGGCGAACAGCGCCGAGTGCATCCGCTCGGGGCGGCCGCCGCCGTACTCGTCGGCCTGCACCTCCACCAGCGCGGCCTTGGGCCCGCCCGCCAGGCGCGGCACCGCCCACGTGTGCGGGTCGGCCTCCTTCAGGTGGTAGATCGAGCGGTGCACCAGGAACTCGCGCACCTGCTCCAGGGAGGCGTGCCGCTGCAGGAACGCGCTGACGCTCGGGCCGCCGTCGGCGGCGGCCATCGCGAACAGCGTCTCGGCGACGTCGCCGGCCGGCACGTCGGGAACCTCGGCGAGCGCGCGCACGGCCGCCTCGAACGGCCCCTCCAGCTCCTCGCGCACCCCCAGCAGGCCCAGGTCCCACTCCAGGGCGTCGTCCACGCCCTCCAGGCCGCGGTAGTGCAGCTCGTACAGCAGGAACAGCGACAGCTGCACGTCCTCGTCGCGCAGCACGTCGGCCCCGGTGACCGCCCGCGCCGCCAAGCTCCGCAGGTCCGCCGTGCCGAGAGCGCCCGGCTCGCCGCGGAAGAACCGCAGCAGCGCGGCGCTGAGGTCGCCGCGCGCCGGGGGCAGCGGCAGGCGCGCCGCCGGGCCCTCAGCCGTCGGGGGCGCCGGGGAGGGAGCGGTGGTGGTCACGGCCGGGGTGCCGGTGCCGGTGGAGGTGGTCGTGGTCATCGGGGCGTCCTGTCCTCGTCTGGAGCGGTGCGGGGAACGGGGGCGTCACGCAGCGGTCGGGCGGGACCCCGGCCGGTGGGCCCGGCGCGCGCCGGGCCGCCGCGGTGGGTAGGAAGACCGGTGTGGAACCGAGCACCGCGTCCCCCGACCACTCCGCCGCCCGGGGCGAGGAGGTCACCGTCACCGTCTGCCCCGGCGGGCCGCTGCTGGTGCGCGGGCCGGTGACGCTGCTGGACGGGGAGGGGGAGCGGCTGGACCCGGGCCGCAGGACGGTGGCGCTGTGCCGGTGCGGCCGCAGCGCCGAGGCGCCGTTCTGCGACGGCTCGCACAAGCGCCGGACCCGCCGGCCACCGGTGGACGCAGCGCCCGCCGACGCCTGACCGGGCGCTGCGAGCAGTGGTGCGCTCGGCACCCGGGGTCGGGCCATGGTCCCTCCGGATCGACGGCGCGGACCGCGCCCCCCGGGGCCGCTGCTCGACCCCTCGCGCACGCTAGGGGGAGCCCGCCGGGGCTGCAACCGGTCTGCGACCGGGCTGCGCCGCGGGGTCGCCGGAGGGCCCGGCGACCTGTGCGAGGGTTCGCGCCGACACCCCGCACCACCCGGAGGAACCCCGCCCGTGCACGCCCGCCCGTCGACCACCCGCACCCGATCGCCGCTCGGACCGTCCCCCGAGCGCCGCCTCGCGCTCGTGGCGGCCACCGCCACCCTGGGCGGCTTCCTCTTCGGCTACGACACCGGCGTCATCTCCGGCGCCCTGCTCTTCCTCGGCGACGACCTCGGCCTGAGCCCGGCGGGGGAGGGCCTGGTGACCAGCTCGCTGCTCGTCGGGGCGGCCGTCGGAGGGGTGGCCGGCGGCCGCCTGGCCGACGCGCACGGGCGGCGCCGGGCGCTGCTCGCCCTGGCGGTCGTCTTCCTCGGCGGCGCCCTCGGCTCGGCGCTGGCCCCCGGCGCCGGCACGCTCGTCGCGGCGCGCGTCGTGCTCGGCCTCGCCGTGGGCGGCGCCTCGGCCGTCGTGCCCGTCTACATCGCCGAGCTGGCGCCCGCCCGCCGCCGCGGCGGCTTCGTGGCCGCCTACGACCTGTCCATCGTCAGCGGGCAGCTCGCCGCCTACACCGCCAACGCGCTCATCGCCTCCGTCGGCGGGGAGCACGAGTGGCGGTGGATGCTCGCGCTGGCCTCGCTGCCCGCCGTGGCGCTCTTCCTGGGCGTCCTGGCCCTGCCGGACAGCCCCCGCTGGTTCGTCGAGCACGGGCGTGCCGCGGAAGCGCTCGCCGTGCTGCGCCAGGTGCGCCGCGGCGCCGAGGCCGAGGCCGAGCTGGCCGGGATCCAGGCCGCCGCCCGCGCCGGCGACGAGCGCGGCGGGTGGCGCGACCTGCGCACCCCGTGGGTGCGGCGCCTGGTGCTCGTGGGCGTGCTGCTCTCGGTCGTGCAGCAGGTCACCGGCGTGAACACGATCATGTACTACGCCCCCACGGTCCTGGTCACCACCGGCCTGGGCGACGGCTCCGCGCTCACGGCGACCATCGCCAACGGCGTCGTGTCGGTCCTGGCCGCCGCGACCGCGGTGGCCGTCGTCAACCGGTTCCCGCGCCGGCGGATGCTGCTGACCGGGCAGGTCGGGATCACCGCGTCGCTGCTGGCGCTGGCGGCCTGCTTCGCGCTGGCGTTCACCGCCTCCGGCGCGCCCGGTGCGGACCCCGGCACCCTGCTCCCGCGGTTCCCGCAGGCGAGCTGGCTGGTGCTGCTGGCGATGCTGGCGTTCCTCTTCTTCCAGCAGTGCTGCGTCTCCCCGGTCACCTGGGCGCTGCTGTCGGAGATCTTCCCGACCCGCCTGCGGGGCCTCGGCGTCGGCGTGTCGGTGTTCGCGCAGTGGGTGGTGAACTTCGCCGTCGTCCTGACGTTCCCGGTGCTGCTGGACCGCCTCGGCGGCGGCACCACGTTCCTGGCCTTCGCCGTCGTGAACGCCGTGATGGTGGTGCTGGTGCTGCGCCACGTGCCCGAGACGCGCGGGCAGTCCCTGGAGGAGCTGGAGAGCCGCTTCCGCACGGCCGGGGGAGGGGCGCGGCCGCGCCGCTAGGCTGCGAGGACGAAACCGGTTCCCCGCAGGAGGTCGTCGATGCCCGTCCCGCCGCCCAGCCCGTCCCGCCGGAGCGCGGCGTGAGCGCCCCCGCTCCCGGCGCCCACGTGCTGGTGACCGGAGCCGCGGGCAACATGGGCTCGCTGATCGGCCCCCGCCTCGCCGCGCCGGGCCGCACCCTCACGCTCACCGACGTCCGCCTGCCCGACCCGCTGCCGCAGCCGCCGCAGGACCCCGGCGCAGGGCCGGTGCGCTGGGCGCGGCTGTCGGTCACCGAGCCCGACGCCCTGGACGCCGCGCTGGACGGCGTGGACGCCGTCGTGCACCTGGGCGGCATCAGCCGGGAGGCCCCCTGGGAGGAGGTGCTGTCGGTCAACGTCGACGGCACCCGCAACCTCCTGGAGGCGGCCGTGCGCCGCGGGGTGCGCCGCGTCGTGCTCGCCTCCAGCAACCACGCCGTGGGGTACCGCACCCGTGACGAGACCGTCGAGGGGTACCTGCCCGCCGACGTCCCCGTGCGGCCCGACAGCTACTACGGCTGGAGCAAGGCCGCGATCGAGGCGCTGGGCCGGCTGTACAGCGACCGCCACGGCCTGCAGGTGTGCGTGCTGCGCATCGGCACCTGCTTCGCCGACCCGACCACCCTGGGCGTGCGCGGGCTGTCCACCTGGATGTCCCCCGACGACGGCACCCGGCTGCTGGAGGCCGCCGTCACCGACACCACCCCCGGGTACACCGTCGTGTGGGGCATCTCCCGCAACACCCGCCGCTGGTTCAGCCTCGCCGAGGGCGAGGCCATCGGCTACGACCCGCGCGACGACGCCGAGGAGCACGCCGCGCAGGTCCTGGCCGGCGAGCAGGAGCCCGACGTGCGCTCGCCCGACCTGTTCCGCGTCGGCGGAGAACCCTTCCTGACCAACCCCCTGGGGCAGCGGAACTGACCCGCGCGGCTCAGGCCGCCCGCGCGCCCCACGGGCGCGCGGCGGCGGCCATCCGCTCGTGCCCGTGCCGGCCCGCCAGGCCCAGGTGGTACAGGTGCAGCTCCGAGGCGCCCGCCGCGCGCAGCGCCGCCACGTGCGCCGGCAGGTCCTGCCCGCCCTCGGCGCCCAGCACCGTCACGTAGGCCCCGACCCCGGCACCCGCGCGCACGGCGGTGCGCACCGCGGCCACCGCGGCGGCCGTGGCCGGCGCCGCCGACCACGCGTGCAGCAGCTGCGCGTCGACCGCCGGGTCGGCCAGGGCCCGCTCGCCCAGCCCGGTGTTCGGCCCGGTGGCCCACGGGTCGGCCGCCGCGTGCACGGTGACGCGCAGCGGTCCCGGCGCGGCCGCCGACACCGCGGCCAGCACCCGCGCGCGCAGCTCGTCGGCGAACGCGTGCCGCACCTCCAGCACCACGCGCGAGGCGTCCTCGCCGACGAGGTCGGCCACCTCGCGGGCGTCGTCCGGTGCGGCGTCCTGCAGCTGGCGCACCCCGCGCCGCAGCGCCGCCACCACCTCGCCGGCCGCGGCTCCCTCCCGCTCCCACGCCTCGCGGCACCCGGCGCAGCAGCACACCGACAGCAGCCGCTCCAGGGCGGGCCCGAAGGCGCCGGCGGTCTTCTCGTGCGCTGCGTTGTGCGTCACGCCCAGCGTGCCCAGCGCCTCCAGCGACACCCCGGTGACGGGCGCGTCGCGCACGGCCTCGGCGGCCAGCGTCGCGCAGTACTCGCGCACCGCCGCCGAGCTGGGGCACAGCGCGTAGGAGTAGCGGTCGCCGAAGCAGTTCACGACGGCCACCTGCGGGTGCGCCGTGCCCAGACGGGTGGAGTGCGCCAGGATCGTCCACGCGTCCACCTCCAGGCCCGCCGCGCGCAACCGCCCGGCCGCCTCGGCGAACGCGTCGGGCGTGCCGTCGGGCACCCGCCCGGCGACCGGGCGCAGCAGCGCACCGGCCCACGCCTCCTCGCGCACCGGCCGGTACAGCGCGGCGTGCGGCGCCTCGACGAGCTGGTGCGCCGGGTGCCACGGGGTGGCCGCGCGGGTGGAGTGGTAGCTGGCGGCCAGCGCGACCCCCGTCAGGCCCAGGGACCGCGCGCGGTCGGGGAAACCGTCGTCGCCCAGGACGTCCCACGGGTAGGCGTACCCCACGACCCGCTGCGCGGGGGAGTCCCCCGCGTGCTCGGGGGTGCTGCTGGTCGTGCTGGTCGGCGGCATCGTCGGCCCTCCCGGCGTCCTGCCCGCGGCGGCCCTCGCGCTCGCCCGCGGGGCGCTCCTCGAACCCGGCGGACTGTACACACCCGCGGGGTTCAGCCCGGGCTCGCCCGTGCCGACAGCACGTGCGTGAACACCGAGCGCGAGCACCCCGTCCCCGCCCCCCGCGACCCTGACCACCAGGACGGCCTGTTCGGCGGGTGGACCCTGCCCGACGGCACGTTCGAAGGTTTCCCGGCGCCGCTGACCCGCGAGGAGCTCGTGCAGCGCTTCGTGGAGCGTTGCGGCGCAACGACCTCCTGAGAACCCCGGAACACCGGAGCGCGGAACGGCGAAGGGCGCCCACCCCCTGTGGGGGTGCGGCTCGGGCGCGGGGTAGCGGTCACGTCGCA
>NZ_JBKBCT010000118.1:0-6690 GCF_050871525.1 Kineococcus auxinigenes
CCCCCCCCCCCCCCCCCCCCCCCCCCCCCCCCCCCCCCCCCCCCCCCCCCCCCCCCCCCCCCCCCCCCCCCCCCCCCCCCCCGCCGGGAGGGGTGGGGGTGCGGGAGGGGGGTGGGGCGCCGAGGATGGCGGCGTGGGGATCGGGGAGACCGTGGAGGACGTGCTGCGCCGGGTGAGCCCCGCCCCGGACGCGGAACCCGCCCGCCCGCCCGCGGGGACCCCCGGGCCCACCGCGGGGGCCCTGGTGCCGCAGGCGGGCACGACGGTGCCGGAGCGCCCCGGCACCGTCCCGGACGACCCGGCCCTGCGCACCGCCTTCCGGGTCGCGGCCGCGCTGCGCCGGGGCAAGGCCGTGCACACCCGCGGGTCCGTCGTGGCCGCCGAGGTCGTGCGGCACGGGCTGGCCGAGCCCGTCGGGGTGCCGTGGGTGGACGAGGCCGGGGTGGACCGGGCCGTGGTGCGCTTCTCGCGCGCCGCCGGGCTGCCGCGGCCGCTGCCGGACGTGCTGGGCCTGGCGCTGCGCGTGAACGGGCCGGACGGCGAGCCGCGCGACCTGCTGCTGTCCACGACGTTCGACACCGGCGCGGGCCGCCGCCTGCTGCGGCCCGCCCTGGACCACCGCTCGGGCACCTACGGCAGCGTCGCGGCGTTCCGCGCCCCCACCGGGCCGCTGCTGGCCGGCGCCCGCTGGCGCGAGGGGCGCTTCCTGCTGGCGGTGGCCGCGCCGCGCGGGCCGTGGCGGCCCTTCGCCGAGCTGCTGCTGCACGAGGACCCCGCCACCGCCCCCGACCGCGTCCTCACCTTCGACCCCGGCCGCCACCCCGTGCCCGGGCTGGAGATGCCCCGCCGGTGGCTGCGGCTGCGCGAACCCGCCTACGCCGGCTCGCGCGCCGGGCGGTCGCGGCACGACCGCTAGGTGCCCGGCGGGTACCAGTGCTCCTCGGGCGCGGGACGGCCGAAGCGGAACCCCTGCGCGAAGTCCCAGCCCTGCGCGCGCAGGTGCTCGGCCTGCGCCTGCGTCTCCACGCCCTCGGCCAGCGCGACCAGGCCGAAGCCGCGGGCCAGGCCCGCCACGGCCGCGGCGATGCGGTCCGCGTCGGTGTCGGCGGGCAGCCCCGTGACGAAGGAGCGGTCCAGCTTCAGGGCCGACACCGGCAGCCGGTGCAGGTACGACAGCCCCGAGTAGCCGGTGCCGAAGTCGTCGATGGCGATGCGCACCCCGGCCCCGGCGAGGCGGGCGAGCTCGCGGGTCGTCGTGGTGTCGCCCGCCAGCAGGGAGTGCTCCAGCAGCTCCACCACGAGCCGGCCCGGGTCCACGCCGCGCACGCGCAGCTGGGCGAGCACCTCCTCGGCGAACGTCCCGTCGAAGCGGCGCGCACTGGTGTTCACCGACACCCGCGCTCCCGGCCGGCGCTGCAGCAGGTCCAGCACCCGTTCCAGCACGAGGGCGTCGACGGCCACCGACAGCCCGCTCTCCTCCGCCGCCGGCCAGAAGTCCTCCGGGGCCAGCAGCCCGCGCTCGGGGTGGTGCCAGCGCACCAGCGCCTCGAAACCCACCCGCTCGGCGTCGGCGAGGCGCACCACCGGCTGGTAGTGCACCTCCAGCTGCCCGCGCTCCAGGGCCCGGCGCAGGTCGTCCTCCAGGTGCAGCCGCCCCAGGACCCGCTCGCGCATCGCCGGCTGGAACCACCGCACCGCCCCGGGCCCGGCCGCCTTCGCGGTGCGCAGCGCCGTGTCCGCGTCGCGCAGCAGGCCCAGGGCATCGTTGCTGCGCGCACCGTCGCGCTCGGCCAGCGCCACCCCCACCCCGGCTCCGCAGCGCACCTCGCGGCCGCCGGCGCGCAGCGGCCGGCTCAGCTCCCCCGCCAGCCGCCGCGCCGCCTCCAGCGCGGCACCGGGCAGCGGGCCGTTCAGCCCGTCGACCACGACGGCGAACTCGTCGCTGCCCAGGCGGGCGACCACGTCGGCACCGCGGACGGCCGCCAGCAGCCGGCGAGCCACCGCCACGAGCACCTCGTCGGCCAGGACGTGCCCCAGGGCGGCGTTGAGGACGCGGAAGCGGTCCAGGTCGCACACCAGCACCGCCAGCGGGGGACCGGGCACGGCCAGGCGGCGGCCGAGCTCGTCCAGCAGGGCGGTGCGGTTGCGCAGGCCCGTCAGCTCGTCGTGGTCGGCGCGGTGCAGCTTGTCGGCCAGGGCGCGGTGCCGCTCGTCGTCGTCGACCAGCTGCGAGACCACGACGTCGCGGCCGTCGACGCGGGCGAGCGCCACGGTGGCCTGCGCCCAGAAGCTCGTGCCGTCCAGGCGGCGCACCAGGGCCTCGTGCACGGCCGTCCCGGCACCGTCGCGGTCCAGCCCGCGCACGACCTGCTCCAGCGGGAAGCGGCCGTCCGCGGTGCGCACGACGTCCTGCAGGACGCGGCCCACCAGGGCCTCGCGCCCGGCGCGGACGAGCACGCAGAAGGCGGGGTTGACGTCCAGGACCAGGCCGACGCGGTCGGTGACCACGACGCCCGCTGACAGCGACTCGAAGACCTGGCGGGTGCGGGTGGGCAGGGCGCGCCCCGCCTCGAGCACCGTCACCGCCGCGGCCGCGCTCCCCGCGGTCCCGTCGCCCGCGGTCGAGGGCGCGCGCCGGTCGTGCCGGGACGGGTCGACGCTCACGGGCACCTCCTGGGCGGCTGGACCAGATGATCCCCGAGGAGCGGGCGCGGCGGAAGGTCCCCGCGTGTCGTAGCGTCCCGTCCCGTCTCCGCGGCGCCGGGCCGGCGGGGGCGAGAGGGGGTCCCGGGTGCCGACGACCGCGTCCCGCGCGGCCCGCCGCGCCTGGCACGCGTACCGGGCGTGGCGGAACCTGCCGGCCACGCTCGCCGCGGTCGGCTGGGCGCGCCTGCACGGGGTGCGCCCGGTCCTGGGCGCGGACCTGCTGGTGGAGTGCGCCCCGATGCCGCCGCGCACCTACGGCCGCGGCGGCACCACCGTCGGCAACGCGTGGTTGCACGGGGGGCTGGGCGGGCCGGCGCGGCGCCGGCACGAGTCCCGCCACGCCGACCAGTACGCGCTGCTGGGCACCGTGCCGTTCCTGGCCCTGTACGGGCTCAACGCGCTGCTGACCGGCAACGACCCCGCGCGCAACGTGTTCGAGCGCTGGGCGGGGCTGGCCGACGGCGGTTACGCGCCGGCGCGGGGCAGCGGTCCGGGCAGCAGGCCGGTCAGCGGCTCGGACGGGAGCACGGGCTCGGGCACGGGGCGCACCCGCACGGCCAGGACGGCGACGTCGTCCTCGGCGTGACCGGCGACCTCCGCCAGCACCGCGTCGCAGATGCCGTCCGGGCCCAGGTGGGCGAAGCGGGCGGCGGTGCGGGCCAGCCAGTCCACGCCGTCGTCGATGGAGGCGCCGCGGCGCTCCACGAGCCCGTCGGTGTACAGCAGCACCGTCGCGCCCGGCGCCAGGCCGTGCACGTGGTCGGCGCGCTGGAAGGAGGCCTCCATGCCGAGCAGGAGGTCCGGGTCGGTGCGCAGGACCTCCACCCGCCCGTCGGGGGTGATGACCACCGGCGGGGGGTGCCCGGCGTTGGACCAGCGCAGCCGCCACGCCCGGGTGCCCTCCACCGGTTCCACGGTGGCCAGCACGCCGGTGGCCAGCGCCCCCACGCCGAGGTCGCGCATCGCCCGGTCCAGCGCGGACAGCGCCGAGGCGGGCGAGACCTCCAGGGAGTAGCCGATGCCGCGCAGGAGGTTGCGCACCTGCCCCATGGCGGCGGCGGCGTCCTGGTCGTGGCCGGTGACGTCGCCGATGACCAGGCAGGCGGTGCCGGAGGCGGTGAGGAAGGCGTCGTGCCAGTCGCCGCCGACCTGGGCGTGCTCGGCCGCCGGCAGGTACCGCACGGCGATCTCCAGGTGCTCCGGCTGCGGCGCCGACGTCAGGAGGCTGCGCTGCAGCGTCTCGGCCAGCGAGCGCACCGCGTCGGCGGCCTCGCGCTCGGCGCGCCGGGCCCGCACGCGGTCCACCGCCTGCGCGGCCGAGGCGGCCAGGGCGGTGAGCAGGTCGCGGTCCTCGGGGCGCAGCTCGCGCGGGCGGCGCCACGACAGGCCCAGGACGCCGACGGTGCGGTCGGTCAGGCGCAGCGGCCAGGCGGCGGTGCCGGCGGCGGCGTCGACGACGGGCACGCCCCGCAGCGCCGACGGCAGCGCAGCCGCCGCCGGGTCGGCGGTGTCGCCGAGGACCTCCAGCCGGCCGGTGCCGTCGGGCGAGGCCTCCAGCACGCCCAGCACGATGCCGTCGGCGCCGAGCAGCGCGGAGGCGCCGCGGCCCAGCACGCGCAGCACGTCCACCTCGGCGTCGACGTCGGGCAGGGCCTGCGCGACGGCCACGAGCCCGCCGAGGCGCTGCGCCTGCCAGGCCTGCAGGTCGGCGCGGCGGCGCTCGGCCTCGTAGGAGGCGGCGGCGGACAGCCCGTCGCCGACGGTGGCGGCGACCAGGCGCAGGAAGTCGCGGTAGGTGGTGTCCGGGGCGATGCGCGGGCTCAGGCGCGCGGCGAGCACGCCCGGGGAGGCACCGCCCAGGGCGGCGGGGATCGGGGCCCAGGCCAGGGGGCCGGCCGGGCCGTCCTCGTGCACGAGCACCTGCCGGGGGCGCAACGGCTCAGGCGCGCCCGGCAGGACGTGCTCGCGCCCGGCGCCGACCGCGCCGGGCAGGTGCAGGTCGACCTCGGGCAGGTCCAGCGGGGCGGTGCGCAGCACGTCGAGGGCTCGGTCGGCGACCTCCGCCGGGGCGTCCAGGTCGGTGGCCAGGTCGCCCAGCAGGGTGAGCAGCTCCAGGCGGCGGTGGTCCTGCACCTGGCGGGTGGTCTCCACGGCGATGTCCATGACGCCCGCGACGGCGCCGTCCTCGCCGAGCAGCGGGGAGTAGGAGAACGTGAAGTACGACTCCTCGAGGAAGCCCTTGCGGTGCAGCGGCAGGGGCAGGTCCACCGACCAGGTGGACTGCCCGGCGAGCGCCTTGTCGAAGAGGGGGCGCAGCTCCTCCCACGCCTCGGGGAACACCTCGCGCACGGGGCGGCCCAGCGCTGCGGGGTGCTTGCCCTCGACCATGTCGGCGTAGGGCTGGTTGTAGAGCATCACCAGGTCCGGCCCCCAGCAGACGAGGGCGGGGAACCGGGTGCCCAGGGCCAGTTCGAGAGCCTGGCGCAGCGGGCGCGACCAGCCCGCGGGGTCGCCGATGGGGGTGGTGGCCCAGTCGACCGCCTCGTACGCCTCGCGCAAGCCGCTGGCGTCGGCGAACGGCAACCTCTTCACCCACGGGAACCTAGTCGAGACCACCGACGCTCAGCGCGCGGTGTCCCGGCGGTCACCGGCAGGCTGGGTGGCGGAAGAGATCGGACCCCACGCTCGTTGAAGGCTCAACCAGGTGCTCGCGGGAGCACCTCAGGACCAGGCGCCCGGCCGGCGCCGGGGAGGGGAGCACCGTGGAGATCGGCATCAGCGCCTTCGCGGAGACGACGCCCGACGCGCGCACCGGCGAGGTCATCAGCCACGCCCAGCGGCTGCGCGAGGTCGTCGAGGAGATCGAGCTGGCCGACCAGGTCGGCCTGGACGTGTACGGCCTCGGCGAGCACCACCGCCCCGACTACGCCGCCTCGGCCCCCGCCGTCGCGCTCGCCGCCGCGGCCTCGCGCACCTCCCGCATCCGGCTGTCCAGCGCGGTCACCGTGCTGTCCAGCGACGACCCGGTGCGCGTCTTCCAGCAGTTCGCCACCCTCGACGGCCTCTCCGACGGGCGCGCCGAGATCCTCGCCGGCCGCGGCTCCTTCATCGAGTCCTTCCCGCTGTTCGGCCACGACCTCGACGACTACGAGGAGCTGTTCACCGAGAAGCTGGACCTGCTGCTGACGATCCAGCGCGACCCGGCGCACGTCACCTGGCCCGGTGGGCGCCACCGCGCCGCGGTCGACGGCCTCGGCGTGTACCCGCTGCCGGTGCAGCAGCCGCTGCCCGTGTGGATCGGCGTGGGCGGCAGCCCGCAGTCCGTCGTGCGAGCCGGCACCCTGGGCCTGCCGCTGGCGGTGGCCATCATCGGCGGCGAGCCCGCGCAGTTCCGGCCCCTGGTGGAGCTGTACCGCGAGGCCGCCCGACGCGCCGGCCACGACCCGGCCACCCTGCCGGTGGCGACCCACTCCCACGGGTTCGTCGCCGAGACGTCGCAGCGCGCCGCCGAGGTCCACTTCGAGCCGTACCGGCACGCGATGGACGTCATCGGCCGTGAGCGCGGCTGGCGGCCCTTCAGCCGCACCGGCTACGAGGCGGCCCGCAGCCGCAACGGGGCGCTGCTCGTCGGCTCGGCGCAGGAGGTCGCGGAGAAGGTCCTGCTGCAGCGCGAGCAGCTGGGCATCGACCGGTTCATGCTGCACCTGAGCGCCGGGACGGTCCCGCACCGCGACGTGATGCGGGCGGTGGAGCTGCTGGGCACCGAGGTCGCACCGATCGTGCGGGCCGAGGCCGGGCCGACGGTGCCCTCGCACCCGGTCGCCCTCCCCGGCGTCCCGGTGCCCCCCGCCTGACCCCTTCGGGGCACCCCCGCCCCCCTGGGGGGGGGGGGGGGGGGGGGGGGGGGGGGGGGGGGGGGGGGGGGGGGGGGGGGGGGGGGGGGGGGGGGGGGGGGGGGGGGGGGGGGGGGGGGGGGGGGGGGGG
>NZ_JBKBCT010000119.1:0-6158 GCF_050871525.1 Kineococcus auxinigenes
CTGATGCAGGGCAAGCCGAGCTACTCGATCATGCAGAACTTCCCCTGGGACAAGCTGCAGGCCCTGCCCATGCACCACGGCAAGCCCGGCAACTGACCGGACTCACCCGGTCCGGCTCAGCCGTCGCTGGCGCAGCAACCGGACCAGCGGCGGCAGCGCGTGAGGTCGGCGCGCGAACCACTGGACGAACCTCGTGACCTCGCGCACGTCCCCGGCTCGCTGAGCCGTGCGCAGATCGTCCCAGTGCACACGGCTGTATGCCTGATCACGGTGCTTGATCGTCAGCAGCCCACGGCTGGAGCAATCGTCCACGATCCAGTCGAAGCACTGACGCATCAGCTCACGGTCCCTCGACGCCTGCCCACCGTGCTCGTGGTACAGGACGGTGGGGGTGGTCAGCGCCAGTCCCGGTCCGTGTTCCAGCACGCGCAGCCACAGGTCGAGGTCTTGAGCTCGCCGCAGGGGACGAAAGAGCCCGGCGTCGAGGAGGGTCTGCCGGCGGACCGCGGTGCCGCTGGTGCAGACGACGTCGCCCGGCGTCAGCAGCGTCAGCGGGTCCAGGGTCAGTTCGTGACGCCACGGGTTGCCCATGATCCTGCCGCTGTCGCTCCGTCCCGGGGCAGTGACGAGCACTTGACCCCGCGCACGGGCCATCAGGCGGGCGAGGTGGTCCGGTTCCCACTCGTCATCGGAGTCCAGGAACGCGACCCACTCGGTGGAAGCCGCCTCGATGCCCCTGTTGCGGGCCGGGCCGCTGCCCCCGCTCTCGGGCAACTGGATGACCGTGGCCCCGGCCCTCTTCGCCACGGCAGCGGTGTCATCGGTCGACCCGTCGTCGATGACGATCACCTCGGCAGGCCGTTCGCGCTGTCCAGCGATGCTCGCCAGCGACCGCTCGATGAGGTGGGCCCGGTTGAGCGCCGGCATGACGACCGTGACGTCGGCCGCCGCTGTCACCGGAGCACCGACCCTGCCCGGGCGGCGTCCGGCGCCGCACCACGTCCGGTACTCAGAACCACGTTTTGCAGCAGCGATGCGGGGATCACTGTCGTCCCTCCTCGTTGAAAACCCTTGCCGACGTCATCAGGGTTGGCCTGGACCTCCGCCGCACGCCCCTCTCGTGGAGCGGACCTCGCCGCACCCCGAACCCCGAGCCCGGTTAGGAGTCGGCTGCACGGTGAGGCGTGAGCCCGTTGGACCTCCGGGGAGACCGGTGAGGACCCCCGTGCTGAACAAGGAACGCAACTGCGCCTCCACCGTCGACCACGAGCACCAGTCCAGGTCGGGCACCTCGTCACGCACCTCCCGGGCGGCCGACAGGGCCGCCCGCAGCGCCACGGCGTTCAGGCCTCCTCGGTAGAGGTGCACCCAAGCGGTGCCGGTGCGCTCGCGCAGCTCGGCGAACACCGGCGTGTCGGGCAGCAGCACCGGCCGGCCGATGGACAGGGCCATGAGCGCGCTGCCGGAGTTGGTCACCCGCGCGTACGGCAGGACCACGAGGTCGGCGGCGACCACCGCTGCGGTCAGCTCGTTCTCCTGGAGGAACCGGGCGGTCACCCTCAGCCGGTCGTCGGCCCCGGCGGCGTGCTGCAGGAAGTCCACGGTCGCGGAGTCCGCCGGGGCGCCGCACACGAGCAGGCGCGCGGCGGGCGAAGGATCACCGGTGAAGGCCCGCACGAGCGCGTTCACACCCTTGTAGGCGCTGAGCTTGCCGAACGTGAGGACGACCTCGTCGTCCTCACCCAACCCCAGAGCGGCCCTGGCCACGCGCCGGTCCGGCAGCTCCCCGAGCACCGGGCCGTAGTGGCCGTGCGGGATGACCACGTCGCGAGCGCGGCGCGCAGCCGGGTGGGCCGCCCGGAACTCGCGCGCACCCGCCTCCGTGAACGTGTGCACGTGGGTGGCGAGCACCGTCAGGGCGGCCCACATGGCGCGCTCCAGGTGCGGGTGCTCACCGCCGTGACCACGCAGGTTGTGCACGGTCAGCACCAGCCGGTGCCCCAGCAGGCGTGCCACCAGGCACGTCCTCAGGAGCATCAACAGCTTGCCCGTCGCGCTCCCCGATCCTCGGAACACCCATTCCGGCCACTGCAGATCCACCCAGCCGCGGCCGCGCAACCGACCGCGCAACAAGGGCCGCACGCCGAAGGGACGGATCTGGCCGCCGGCTGCGCGGACGGCACCGGTCCAGAGCCCCGGGTAGGGGTTGTCGGTGAGGGCGGTGACGTTGAGGAACACGTCCGGTCCGGTGCCCAGGGTGCGACGGCGCGACATCAGGCGCCGACCCGTGCGCGGGCACGCCCCGCGCCGCGACCGGTGGGGGGCGCGCTCGAGCGGCGGGCGCGGTCCACGGCCACCCGGTAGCCGATCTCCGTGGCGACCCCGCAGGCGTCCGCGAGCAGGGCGGCGGAACGCTCCGCGTCACCGCGCAGTCGGGCCAGGCCGAGGCGCAAGGAGACCACCCCTGCGCGCTTGGCCAACCGCGGCAGGCTCAGCGGCACTCTCGGCGGTGCTCCCCGGTCGCTCCACTCGGTGCGCAGCGCGTGGTTGCTCTTGCCGTAGCGGTACGTCTGCTCCAGCAGGTCGAGCACCTTCTCGCGCGGCACCCACTCCATGAGCACCTCCTCCACACCCTCCAGGCGGCCACCCGTGGTGCGCTGCACCCGCCAGCACAGGTCGGCGTCACCGCCGCTGCGCACGCCCGAGAAGCCGTCGACGGCTTCCAGCGCGGAACGGCGCGCGGCGAGGTTGCAGGTGGGCAGGTACGGCAGGAAGAAGGGTGTGGAGACGAAGCTGCGGATCTTGAAGAACTGCGCGCGGTGCGAGGCCTGCGCGGCCAGCGACGGTCCGGAGGAGACCTCGACGCCGGTGCCGGCGAGCACGACGTCCGGGTCGGTGAACGCCTCGACGAGGCGCTCGGCCCAGCCCGGCCGCGGTCGGCTGCGCGCGTCGAGGAAGAGGATCACGTCCGCACCGCTGGATCGCCAGCCGGTGTTGCGCGCCGCGTAGGGACCGCGGCCGCCGCTGCGCTCCACCCGCACCCCGGGCAACTGCTCGAGGGACCCCTCGGGTGAGTCGTCCACGACGATCACCTCGTCCAGGGACATCGACTGCGCGCGCAGCGACTCCAGGCAACCGTCCAGGAGGGCGGCGTGCCCGCGCACGGGGATGACCGCCGCCACCCGCAACCCGGTCGTGTTCACGGCCGGTCCCCCGGCGACGGCAACCGGGCACCTGCCGGTCGCGCCAGCTGCGCGCACCGCCGCGCCGCGGACCACCGCGCCGCCACCTCGATCGCACGGGTGCGCCCGCGGGGCCGTGCCCGAGAGATCCGCGGGTCGCTGGGCGTGGTGCGCCACCAGTCGACGACCGCGCGTCCCGCGCCGTAAGGCGGCACGGGACGGACCTCGTGCATCGACGTCAGCTCCTTGACGAGCCGGCGGTAGTAGGCGCGGACGCCCGCCGAGCGCCGGTGGGTGCCTTCGACGACCAGGCGGGGGTCGACCACGAGGGGGCCGCTGTCAGCGAGCGCGCGCCACGTCCACTCCTTGTCCTCGGTCGCGGCGAGCGTCTCGTCGAAGGGGTGCCTGCGCCAGGCGGCCGCCGACCAGGCGGAGGCGTGGTTGGACATCCCCCAGTGGCGGTGGGCCAGCACGTAGGCGTGGTCGGCGGTGAAGGGGGCGGTGAGCGGCGCGCCCTCGCCGTCGTCGACGGCGCCGACGGCCGCGGCGGCTCCGGCCTCCACGTGCGCGCACGCGAGCGAGACCCAGTCCGTGCGGGGCAGGACGCAGTGGCTGGACAGGGCAACGTGCACGGGAGCGCCGGCCACCGCGGCTCCGGCGTTCAGAGACCCCCCGAAGCTGAAGCGCTCACCAGGGATCTCCACCACCCGGTCGGCCAGTTCCTGCGCGACGCGCAGGGTGCCGTCGGTGGACCCGGAATCCACCACCACGATCTCCACCTCGGTGTCCTGCGCCCGCAGGGAGGCCAGGGTCGCGGCCAAGGTGGCCTCGGAGTCGCGGGTGCGCACCACGGCGCTGGCTCGCGCCGTCACCGGCGAGCTCCGCCCACGAACGGTCCGAGGGCGGCGTACTCGCTCCGCGCTGCCCAGCACGCGTCGCGGCGCACAGCGTCCAACCCCACCACGTCGACCTCCTCGCGGAACAGCCCGACAACTTTCGACTCCGACGGCACTTCGCAGGAGTGAGAAGCGCCCTCGCGACACGGCCCGCGGAGGCACACACTACCCACAGTGCTCACGCACCTCGAAGCACGTAGTGCAAGCGCGTGAACGGGTGAGCTTCGGACCGTTCCCGCGCTCCGGACGGGCTACGAGCAGCACCGCTCGTAGCCTGCCGCTACTCGGTGTGGCTACCCTTCGCCGCATGCCCTCGGCCGATCCGGTGATCGATCCCGCGACGCCCACGGGCGCCGCGAGGCCCGCCAGCCCTCCGCTGGGACCCGTCGCCTACCTGGTCAGCCAGTACCCGACGACCTCCCACACCTTCATCGAGACGGAGGTCGAAGCGCTGCGCGCACGCGGTATCGAGGTCCACACCTTCTCGGTGCGCCCCAGCCCGCCTGAGCAGCAGCGCTCCGAGCGGAGCCGCCGGGAAGCGCTGCGCACCACCGCCCTGCTCGGCCGAGGCCCCGCTGCCATCACCGACGTGGCCTCGGGCGCGCTGCAGCTCGGCCCGCGAGCGGTGCTCGCCGGTGCGGGTCTCGCCGCCCGCTCGGGCCGCACTGCGCGCTCACGCGCCTGGCAGGCGTTCTACCTGCCGGAGGCGCTGCTGCTGCTGAGCGAGCTGCGCTCGCGCGGTGTGCGGCACCTGCACGTGCACTTCGCCAACAACTCCGCTGACGTCGCCCGCCTCGTGGTGCGCATGGGCCGCGCCGTGGACGGCCCGGACGCGGGCTGGCGCTGGACGCTGTCCATGCACGGCCCCACGGAATTCGAGTCCGTCGACGCGCACGACCTGCCCGCCAAGATCCGCTCGGCCGACGCGGTGGCCTGCATCAGCGACTTCTGCCGGTCCCAGCTGATGCGCCACTCCGACCCGACGCACTGGGACAAGCTGCACCTGGTGCGCATGGGTGTGGACGCGGACCGCTTCGCCGACGCCTCCAGCGAGCGGGCCGCGCGCCCACCGGGACCGCTGCGCGTGCTGTTCGTGGGTCGCCTCGTGCCGGAGAAGGGCCCGTCGGTGCTGCTGGAGGCAGTAGCACGACTGCGCCACCTCGAAGGCCCGGACGCGGTCCGGGTGCGGGTGGTGGGTTCGGGCCCGCTGGAGCAGGAACTCCGCGACCGGGCGCGGCAACTGGGGTTGCAGGACAGCATCGAGCTCCTGGGCGCACTGCCCAACGAGGAGCTTCCCCAGCAGTACCGCTGGGCCGACGTGTTCTGCTTGCCCAGCTTCGCGGAAGGCGTGCCGGTGGTGCTCATGGAGGCGATGGCCACCGCTCTGCCCGTGGTCACCACCGTCATCGCCGGCATCCCGGAACTGGTGCGCGACGGCGTGAGCGGGGTGCTCGTCCCCCCGGGTCGAGCCGACGCCCTCGCCGATGGGCTGCTCCTGCTGGCCCGCGACGCGGACCTGCGGCGACGTGCGGGCGCAGCCGGCCGGGCCCGCGTCACCGAGGAGTTCGACCCCGGGCTCAACGCCGACCGGCTCGTGCGGGCACTGACCCGGTGAAGGAACCGGCGACGACCATACGGGTGGGTACGTCAGGACCACCCTCGCCTGGAGGGAGCCGACCGCGACGCACTGGTCACGTCGCTCGGGGTCACCGGCGGCCGCCGCGATCACGGCTCCTAGCCGTCTGGATCAGCGGGTCGACGAGTCCCGGTGCCAGGCGGTGCCGCGCCGCGAACACGCCAGCAGTCGCGAGACCACCGTGACCCCCACGTACACGGCCACCGCCGGCACCATCGCCGGCCTCGACACAGCGGTGCGCACCAGAGCGGCCACCGTGGAGTCCGTGCTCCGCTCGAAGCCCGCCGACGCACCGGCGCTGCTCGGCACGGGGGCGGCGCCGGCCAGCTCGGCGTTGCCCAGCGCCGTGGGGGGGGGGGGGGGGGGGGGGGGGGGGGGGGGGGGGGGGGGGGGGGGCCCGCCCCCCCGCCCCCCCCCCCGCCCCCCGCCCCCCGGCCCCCCCCC
>NZ_JBKBCT010000011.1:0-65525 GCF_050871525.1 Kineococcus auxinigenes
GGTGATCTTGCACGGTTGAGCTCTCAACCGTGCAAGATCACCGCGGGGATGGGGGCGAGCGAGGCGGGGGTGTTGACAGGCGGGGCGGGCGCAGGCCACTCTGAGGGCATTCCGTGAGAGCGCTCTCAGCGCAACGCGGCTCTTCTTGAGAGCGCTCTCACGCTGCGAGTGCCGATCACCGTCGATCTGCCGCCCCCGGCGGCCCCTCTCGAGGAGTTCCCATGCCCAGTGCCCGGAAGACGACCCTGGCCGCCGCGGCGGCGGCGGTCAGCGGCGCCCTGCTGCTCACCTCCTGCAGCACCACCGACGCGGGTTCCGCCGACGCGGCGGCTGCCGACGGCAAGACCCCGATCACCGTCAGCCTGTTCGGGACCTTCGGGTTCGAGGAGGCCGGTCTGTTCGAGGAGTACGAGCAGCTCAACCCCAACGTGACGATCCAGTACGAGTCCACCCAGGGCGAGAACAACTACTGGCCCGCGCTGCAGACCAAGCTCGCCTCCGGCAACGGTGCCGCGGACGTCCAGGGCATCGAGGTGGGCCGCATCGCCGACGTCGTCGCCAACCAGGCCGACAAGTGGACCGACCTGTCCACGACTCCGGCGGGGGAGCAGGTCGCGAACTACCCGGAGTGGAAGTCGGCCGCCGCCACCACCGAGGACGGCGAGGTCCTGGCGCTGGGCACCGACATCGGCCCCATGGGCCTGTGCTACCGCAGCGACCTCCTGCAGCAGGCCGGTCTGCCCACCGACCCCGCCGAACTCTCCGCCCGGCTGGGCTCCTGGGACGACTACGTGGCGCTGGGCCGGGAGTTCAAGGCGAAGGCGCCCGCGGGCACCGCCTGGATGGACTCCGCCGGCGGCTTCTACAACGCCATCATCTCCACCGAGGAGGAGATCTACTACGACTCCTCCGGCGAGCTGGTCTGGGACAGCAACCCCGCCGTCAAGGACGCCTTCGACACGGCTGCGGCCGCCGCGCAGGAGGACCTGACCGCCGACCTGGAGCAGTTCGAGGACCCCGCCTGGGACACCGGCTTCGGCAGCGGGTCCTTCGCCACCATCGCCTGCCCCGCCTGGATGGTCGGCTACATCAAGGGCAAGGCCGGTGACGCCGGCGCCGGCAAGTGGAACGTCACCTCCCTGCCCGGTGGTGCCGGGGGCAACTGGGGCGGCTCGTACCTGGGCATCCCCGCCTCCAGCGACAACAAGGACGAGGCCGCGAAGCTCGTGAAGTGGCTCACCGACCCGGAGCAGCAGGCGAAGGTCTTCGAGACCGGCGGGAACTTCCCCTCCAACACCGGCGCGTTCGACCTGGTCGCCGGCTCCACCGACGAGTACTTCCAGGGCGCACCCATCGGGAAGATCTTCTCCGACGCCGCCGAGGCAGCCCCCACCCAGATCCTCGGTGAGGAGGACGCGGTCGTGAAGTCGGCGCTGGTGCAGGCGCTGTTGTCCGTCGAGGTCAACGGCGTCGACCCCGCCGCCGCCTGGGAGAGCGCCTCCGGCGACCTCGCCAACCAGATCGGCTGATCTCCGCAGGACCCGGGGTGGCCGCCACGCACGGCGGCCACCCCGTTCCCGCAGACCCCGACCCCGACCCGCGAGGAGACGCCGTGAGCGCTCAGAGCACGACCGCACCACCGGCCCCGCCCGGCCCTGGCGCGAAGGCCACCGCACCGGAGCTGTCGCTGCGCTCGCGGCTGTTCCGGTTCGAGGGACTGGCCGCGCCGTACGCCTACATCGCCCCGTTCTTCCTGCTGTTCTTCGCCTTCGGGCTGTTCCCGCTCGTCTACACGATGTGGATCAGCTTCCAGTCCTACGAGCTCGGCTCGGAGCCGGAGTGGACCGGGTGGGAGAACTACACCTGGCTGTTCACCAACGAGAAGTTCTACAACGCGCTGTGGAACACGTTCACGCTGGGCGTGCTGTCCACCGTCCCGCAGCTGCTGATGGCCTTGGGGCTGGCCCACCTGCTGAACTACCGGATGCGCGGGCGGAACTTCTTCCGCGTGTCGATGATGATGCCGTACGCCACGTCGGTGGCCGCGTCCACCCTCGTCTTCGCGCAGATCTTCGGCCGGGACAACGGGCTGGCCAATTGGATGCTCTCCCTCGTCGGGATGGCCGGCCTGGACTGGCGCAACGGCGACCTCAGCGCGCAGATCGCCATCTCGATCATCGTCATCTGGCGCTGGACCGGCTACAACGCCCTCATCTACCTGGCCGGCATGCAGTCCATCCCGCAGGACCTCTACGAGGCGGCGGCCCTGGACGGCGCGAACCGCTGGCAGCAGTTCCTGCACGTCACGCTGCCGGGCCTGCGACCCACGATCCTGTTCACCGTGGTGGTCTCCACCATCGGCGCGACCCAGCTGTTCGGGGAGCCGCTGCTGTTCGGCGGCGTCGACGGCGGGGCGCTGAACCAGTACCAGACGCTCGGGCTGTTCATGTACCAGCAGGGGTGGGCGTTCGGCGCCCTGGGACGCGCGGCCACCATCGCCTGGGTGACGTTCCTGCTCATCATCGTCCTGGTCCTGATCAACACCGCGCTGGCCCGGTGGCGGGACCGCGACACGCAAGGAGCCCGGCGATGACCACGACCACCGTCCGTGAGGCCGCACTGGCCGCACCCACCCCGTCGCGCGAGGGGCGCAGGAAGCGCTACCGCGCCCCCGACGCCGCCGGCTGGCTCACCTACGTGCTGCTGGGCATCACCGCGTTCGTCTTCCTCGTGCCGTTCTACTACATGATCGTCGCGGCGAGCCGGCCGATGTCGGAGATGACCCAGTCGCCGCCGCCGTTCCTGCCGGGGCCGTACCTGTGGCAGAACATCAGCACCGCCCTGGAGCAGCAGGCCATCGGCCTGGCCATCGTGAACTCGCTGATCGTCTCCGGCGTCACGACCATCGGGACCCTGCTGTTCTGCACGCTGGCGGGTTTCGCCTTCGCCAAGCTGCGCTTCCGCGGCAAGAACGCGCTGTTCGCCGTGACGATCGGCACGCTGATGATTCCCCCGACGCTCGGGGTGGTGCCGCTCTACAAGATCATGTCCGACTGGAACCTGGCCGGACGGCTGGAATCGGTCATCCTGCCCTCCCTGGTGACCGCGTTCGGCGTGTTCTTCATGCGCCAGTACCTCGTGCAGACGCTGCCCGACGAACTGCTGGAGGCGGCCAAGATGGACGGCGCCTCGGCCACCCGGACCGTCGTGGCGATCGTGCTGCCCATCGCCCGCCCCGGCATGGCGGTGCTGGGGATGCTCACCTTCATGACGGCGTGGAACGACTTCTTCTGGCCCGTCATCGCGCTGAACTCCTCGATGCCCACCGTGCAGGTGGCGCTGAACAACCTCGGCAGCGGTTACGTGCCCGACACCTCGATCATCATGGCGGGCACCCTCGTCGGCACCCTGCCGGTCATCGTGGTGTTCGTGCTGCTCGGCAAGCAGATCGTCAGCGGCATCATGGCCGGCGCTGTCAAGGGCTGACCGCCACCCCCGCTCACCCCAGCCCGTCCCCGAAGACCCACCGAGAGGAGGCGGCGCCGCGCGCCCCGGCCGCGGCACCGACCCGCATGACCACCACCGAGGAACGCCCCACCACCGCCGACGCCGGCACCACCGCCGAGCGCGCCTTCCCGCCCGGTTTCGTCTGGGGGACCGCGACCGCGTCCTACCAGATCGAGGGCGCCGCGACCGAGGACGGCCGCACCCCCTCCATCTGGGACACCTTCGCCCGCACCCCGGGCAAGGTGGCCGGTGGCGACACCGGCGACGTCGCCGACGACCACTACCACCGCTTCCGCGAGGACATCGCCATCATGAAGCGGCTCGGGATGGCCTCCTACCGCTTCTCCGTGGCGTGGCCGCGCATCACCCCGCAGGTGAGCGCCGACTCGCTCGGTCCCGTCAACGAGGCCGGTCTGGCGTTCTACTCCACCCTCGTGGACGAGCTCATCGCCGCGGGCATCGAGCCCGCCGTGACCCTCTACCACTGGGACCTGCCGCAGGCCCTGGAGGACGCGGGCGGCTGGACCTCGCGGGCCACCGCGGAGCGCTTCGCCGAGTACGCCGAGGTCGTCGCCGGTGCGCTGGGCGACCGGGTGGGCACCTTCATCACCCTCAACGAGCCGTGGTGCTCGGCCTACCTGGGCTACGCCTCCGGCGTGCACGCCCCGGGGCGCACCGAGCCGGCGGCCGCGCTGGCCGCGGTGCACCACCTCAACCTCGCCCACGGCCTGGGTGCCGCGGCCGTGCGCCGCGCCGCGCCGGGCGCCCGCGTCGCCCTCACCCTGAACCTGGCGTGGGTGCGCACCGACGGCACCAGCGAGGCCGACGCCGACGCCGTGCGCCGCGTCGACGGGCTGCAGAACCGCGTCTTCCTCGACCCGGTGCTGCGCGGCTCCTACCCGGCGGACGTGCAGGCCGACACCGCCGGTGTCAGCGACTGGTCCTTCGTGCTCGACGGCGACCTGCAGCTGATCCACCAGCCCCTGGACGTGCTGGGCGTGAACTACTACAGCCCGACCGTCGTGCGCGCCTGGGACGGCTCGGGGCCGCGCGCCGAGGCCGACGGCCACGGCGCCAGCGAGCACAGCCCGTGGGTCGCCTGCGCCGACCTGGTCGAGTTCCCCGAGCAGCCCGGCCACAAGACGGCCATGGGCTGGAGCGTCGACGCCCGCGGCATGACGGAACTGCTGCTGCGGATCCACCGCGAGCACCCCGGCCTGGAGCTGCTCGTCACCGAGAACGGCGCCGCCTACCCGGACGTCGTGGTCGGCGGCCGGGTCCACGACGTCGAGCGCGTGCGCTACCTGCGCGACCACCTCGCCGCGGTGCTCGACGCGGTCGAGGCCGGTGCGCCGGTCACCGGCTACTTCCTGTGGTCCTTCCTGGACAACTTCGAGTGGGGCTACGGCTTCTCGAAGCGGTTCGGCATCGTCCACGTCGACTACGCCACCCAGGAGCGCACCCTCAAGGACAGCGCCCTGTGGTACTCCTCGGTGGTCTCGCGCAACGCGGTGCCCGCAGCGGTGGAGAGCTGAACCACCCCCTTGCGGTCGGCGCCCGGGACCTGTGGGATGGGGTCTCGGGCGCCGACACCGAGGTCGGCGCCTCCGTGAGAGGAGCTGCCTCCGTGACGACCACCGCGTCCAGCACCGGCAACCGCGCCGTCGCCTACCTCGAGCCGGGCAAGGTGGAGGTGCAGGACATCGACTACCCGACCTTCGAGCTGCGCGACGGGCCCGGCGTCCACCCCGACAACGTCGGCCGGCGCGTCGACCACGGGGTGATCCTCAAGCTCGTCGCCACGAACATCTGCGGCTCCGACCAGCACATGGTGCGCGGGCGCACCACCGCTCCGCCGAACCTCGTCCTGGGCCACGAGATCACCGGCGAGGTCGTGGAGAAGGGCCGGGACGTGGAGTTCCTCGAGGTCGGCGACCTCGTCTCCGTCCCCTTCAACATCGCCTGCGGCCGGTGCCGCAACTGCAAGGAGCGCAAGACCGGCATCTGCCTGAACGTCAACCCCGAACGCCCCGGCTCTGCCTACGGCTACGTGGACATGGGCGGCTGGGTGGGCGGCCAAGCCGAGTACGTCCTCGTCCCGTACGCGGACTTCAACTGCCTGAAGTTCCCCGACAAGGACCGGGCGATGGAGAAGATCCTCGACCTCACCATGCTGTCGGACATCTTCCCCACGGGTTTCCACGGCTGCGTCAGCGCCGGTGTCGGCGTCGGCTCCACCGTGTACGTGGCCGGGGCGGGGCCGGTGGGCCTGGCCGCGGCCGTGGGCGCGCAGCTGCTCGGTGCCGCCGTCGTCATCGTCGGCGACCTGAACCCCGAGCGGCTGGCGCGGGCGCGCGAGAACGGCTGCGAGACCGTCGACGTGTCCAAGGGCGACCCGAAGGACCAGATCGAGCAGATCCTCGGCGTGCCGGAGGTGGACTGCGGCGTCGACGCCGTCGGGTTCGAGGCCCGCGGGCACGGCGCCGGCTCGGGGACCGAGGCCCCGGCCACGGTCCTGAACTCCCTCATGCAGATCACCACCGCCGGCGGTGCGCTGGGCATCCCCGGCCTGTACGTCACCGGCGACCCCGGCGGCATCGACGAGGCCGCGAAGAAGGGCTCGCTGTCCCTGGACCTGGGCACCGGCTGGGCGAAGTCGCTGTCGTTCACCACCGGCCAGTGCCCCGTGATGAAGTACCACCGCGGCCTGATGATGGCGATCCTGCACGACAAGGTGCAGATCGCGAAGGCCGTGGGCGCCACCCCCATCTCGCTGGACGAGGCGCCCGACGCCTACGCGAAGTTCGACGCCGGCGCCCCGCAGAAGTTCGTCATCGACCCGCACGGGGTGATCCCGCGCTGAGGCGGACGCTCCCACCGGCACCCGGGGTGGTGCCGGCGGGAGCGGCTCTCGCCGCTCAGGTCCGGCGCCGGCGCCCGCGCGCGGTCCAGCCCAGGTAGGCGGTCAGCGAGCCGACCGCCGCGGCGCCCAGCGCGGCCACCTTCGTCTCGTGCGGCTTCAGCCGCTCCGGGTCCGAGGAGGCCAGCAGCGCCAGCGCCTCGATGCCCGCCGCGGTCACCAGGGCCACCACCAGCCGGTTGCCGATGCGCTCCACGCGCTCCACCAGGGGGTCCAGCTCGTCGGTGCGCACCGACACCGAGATCCCGTCGCGGTCCAGGACGTCCAGCACGCGGCCCAGCTGACCGGGCAGCTCCACGCCCAGCGCGGCGGCGTCCAGGCCCGCCTGCCGCAGCCGCCGTGCGATCGTCACCGGGTCCAGGTGCCCGGTCACCAGGCGCCGCGCGTAGGGGCCCAGGACCGTGCCGATCTGGAAGCCGGGGTCCAGGGTGGAGCCCAGCCCCTCGGTCATCACGATCATCTTCACGACCAGGGCCAGGTTGCGCGGCAGCGCCAGGTGGTGCCGGCGCAGCACCTCCAGCACGTCGCGGACGATGTCGCCGATGCGGACCTTGCCCAGCGGCAGGCCCTCGTAGCGGCTGAGCAGGTACGCGGCGTCGGCGGTGAGCCGGACGCGGTCCACCCGGTGCTTGGTGACGCCGATGTCGGCGAAGGCGGCCGCGATCCGCGCGGGGTCGCGGCGCTCGAAGGCCGCCAGCAGCGCCGCCAGGTGCCGGCGGGTGCGCTCGTCGACCTCCCCGACCATCCCGTAGTCCAGCAGGCCGATGCGCCCGCTCGGCTCGATGAGGAAGTTGCCCGGGTGCGGGTCGGCGTGGAAGAAGCCGTGCTCGAAGACCATGTCCGCCAGCAGCCGGGTGGCGCGCTCCGCCAGGGCCCGGCGGTCGATGCCCGCCTCGTCCAGCGTGTGCACGTCGCTGATCTTCGTGCCGTGCAGCCGCTCCAGGGTGATGACGCGCGAGGTCGTGGTGTCCCAGTGGACCTCCGGCACGTGGATGTCGGGGTCGCCGCGGAAGTTGCGGGCGAACCGCTCGGCGTTCTGCCCCTCCTGCAGGTAGTCCAGCTCCGCGCGCAGGGTGTCCGCGAAGTCGCCGGTCAGCCCCACCAGGTCGTAGTCGGCGGCCGCCGACCAGCGGTGTGAGGCCCGCGCGGCCAGCGCCCGCAGGATCTCCAGGTCGGCCTCGACCTCTTCCACGACACCGGGCCGGCGCACCTTGACCACCACCTCGCTGCCGTCGGCGAGGGTCGCCGCGTGCGCCTGGCCGATGGAGGCGCTGGCCAGCGGGACGGGGTCGAAGCGCGCGAAGACCCGCTCGGGGTCGGCGCCCAGCTCCTCGCGCACCGCCGCGCGCACCGTCTCCACCGGCACGGCGGAGGCGCGGTCCTGCAGCTTCTCCAGCTCCCGCTGGAACGCCGGGCTCAGCAGGTCCGGGCGGGTCGACAGGATCTGCCCCAGCTTCACCGCCGTGGGGCCCAGCTCCTCCAGGACGAGGCGCACGTGCACCGCCACGGAGTGCGGCTCGTCCGGGCGGGACCGCGCCACCACCCGCTCGGCGCGCACCCAGCGCTCCAGCCCGAGGGCGTGGACGAAGTAGCCCAGCCCGTGCCGGTACAGGACACGGCTGATCTGCAGGTAACGGTCCTGGTGGCGCACGTGCCCCATCCTCACCCCTTCAGGGCGAACGCGCGAAGGCCCGCCCCGCTGCACCAGCGGGACGGGCCTTCACGACGGGGGCGCCGGGCGGGCGCCCGCCTCAGAGCTTGCGGGAGATGAGGGCCTGCTTGACCTCGGCGATCGCCTTGGTCACCTGGATGCCGCGCGGGCACGCCTCGGAGCAGTTGAAGGTCGTGCGGCAGCGCCACACGCCCTCCTTGTCGTTGAGGATCTCCAGGCGCAGGTCGGAGCCGGCGTCGCGGCTGTCGAAGATGAACCGGTGCGCGTTGACGATGGCGGCCGGGCCGAAGTACTGCCCGTCGTTCCAGAACACCGGGCAGCTGGAGGTGCAGGCCGCGCACAGGATGCACTTGGTGGTGTCGTCGAAGCGCTCGCGGTCGGCCTGGGACTGCAGGCGCTCACGGGTCGGCTCAGCGCCCTTGGCGATGAGGAAGGGCATCACCTCGCGGTAGGAGGCGAAGAACGGCTCCATGTCGACGATGAGGTCCTTCTCCACCGGCAGGCCCTTGATGGGCTCGACGGTGATGGGCTTGTCGAGGTTGAGGTCCTTGAGCAGGACCTTGCACGCGAGCCGGTTGACGCCGTTGATGCGCATGGCGTCGGAGCCGCAGACGCCGTGCGCGCACGAGCGGCGGAACGTCAGGGAGCCGTCCTTCTCCCACTTCACCTTGTGCAGGGCGTCCAGCACGCGGTCCGTGCCGTACATGGTGAGGCGGTGCTCCTCCCACCGCGGCTCGGAGTCGCGCTCCGGGTCGTAGCGGCGGATCTTCAGCGTCACGTCGAAGCTGGGCACCTCGCCGGTGCCGCCGATGTTGCCGCCCTCGCGGGGCTTCGCGCCGCCGTCGCGCTCGGACGCCGCCTGGGCGGACTTGGCGGAACCGGCCTCGCCGCTGGTCTCGCGCGGGGTGGTCTCGAAGTCGGACATCAGTACTTGCGCTCCATCGGCTGGTAGCGCGTCTGGACGACGGGCTTGAAGTCCAGGCGCATCGTGGGCTGACCGTCGGCGCCGGCCTCGCGGTACACCATCGTGTGCCGCATGAAGTTGACGTCGTCGCGGTTGGGGTAGTCCTCGCGGAAGTGCCCGCCGCGGGACTCCTTGCGCTCCAGGGCGCCCAGGCACATGACCTCGGCGAGGTCCAGCAGGAACCCGAGCTCCAGCGCCTCGAGCAGGTCGAGGTTGAAGCGCTTGCCCTTGTCCTGGACCGCGGCGCGCGCGTAGCGCTCCCTGAGGCGCTCGATGTCGGTGAGGGCCTGCTTGAGGGTGGCCTCGGTCCGGAACACCTGGGCGTTGGCGTCCATCGTCTCCTGCAGCTCCGCGCGGATCGCGGCGACCCGCTCGCTGCCGGCCGGGCGGTCGCGCAGCTCGGTGAGCTGGGCCACGACCGCGGCCTCGGGAGCCTCGGGCAGGGCGACCCACTGGGCCTTCTTCGCGTACTCCGCGGCGGCGATGCCGGCGCGGCGGCCGAAGACGTTGATGTCCAGCAGGGAGTTGGTGCCCAGGCGGTTGGAGCCGTGCACGGACACGCACGCCACCTCGCCGGCGGCGTACAGGCCCGGCACGACGTGCGTGTTGTCGGAGAGGACCTCGGCCTCGACGTTGGTGGGCACGCCGCCCATCGCGTAGTGCGCGGTGGGGTAGACGGGCACCGGCTCGGTGTACGGCTCGACGCCGAGGTAGGTGCGCGCGAACTCCGTGATGTCCGGCAGCTTGGCGTCGATGTGCGCCGGTTCCAGGTGGGTCAGGTCGAGCAGGACGTAGTCCTTGTTCGGCCCGGCGCCGCGGCCCTCGCGCACCTCGTTGGCCATCGAGCGGGCGACGATGTCGCGCGGCGCGAGGTCCTTGATGGTGGGCGCGTAGCGCTCCATGAACCGCTCGCCGTCGGCGTTGCGCAGGATGCCGCCCTCGCCGCGGGCGGCCTCGGACAGCAGGATGCCCAGGCCCGCCAGGCCGGTCGGGTGGAACTGGAAGAACTCCATGTCCTCCAGCGGGATGCCGCGGCGGTAGGCGATGCCCATGCCGTCGCCGGTCAGGGTGTGGGCGTTGGAGGTCGTCTTGAAGACCTTGCCCGCCCCACCGGTGGCCAGCACCACGGACTTGGCCTGGAAGACGTGGATCTCACCCGTGGCGAGCTCGTACGCCACGACGCCGGCGACGCGCTTGTCACCGGGCACGCCGATGGACGGCGGCGTCTGCGCGGCGGGCTGCCCGACGGCGCCCTCGATCTCGTCCCCGGTGAGGGCCTCGCCGGCCGGCACCATCAGCAGGTCGAGCACGTAGAACTCGTTGAAGAACTCCACCTCGTGCTTGACGCACTGCTGGTAGAGGGTCTGCAGGATCATGTGGCCGGTGCGGTCCGCGGCGAAGCAGGAGCGGCGCACCGGTGCCTTGCCGTGGTCGCGGGTGTGCCCGCCGAAGCGGCGCTGGTCGATGCGGCCCTCGGGCGTGCGGTTGAACGGCAGGCCCATCTTCTCCAGGTCCAGGACCGCGTCGATGGCCTCCTTGCACATCACCTCGGCGGCGTCCTGGTCGACGAGGTAGTCACCGCCCTTGACGGTGTCGAAGGTGTGCCACTCCCAGTTGTCCTCCTCGACGTTCGCCAGCGCGGCGCACATGCCGCCCTGGGCCGCACCGGTGTGCGAGCGCGTCGGGTAGAGCTTGGTGAGCACGGCCGTGCGGGCCCGCTGGCCGGACTCGAGGGCCGCACGCATCCCCGCGCCGCCGGCGCCGACGATGACCACGTCGAACTGGTGCGTCTGCATGGTTCTCTCCTCGCTCGGTCGCCGGTCAGGTGCCGGGGCTGGTGACGGTCGGGACGTCCTGCACGGCCGGGCAGAAGTCGAAGCCCTGGCTGGGGTCCGCGCACGGGTCGAAGGTGAAGATGACGAGCGTGCCCACCACGATCACCACGAGGGTGGCCAGGTAGAGCGCCATCTTCAGCCAGAACCGGGTGCCGTCGCGCTCGGCGTAGTCGTTGATGACCGTGCGCACGCCGTTGGCGCCGTGCAGCATGGCCAGCCAGAGCATCAGCAGGTCCCAGGTCTGCCAGAACGGGCTGGCCCACTTGCCGGCGACGAAACCCCAGTCGACCTGGTGGATGCCGTCGCCGGTCATCAGGTTCACGAACAGGTGGCCGAACACCAGGACGATCAGGGCCAGGCCCGACATCCGCATGAACAGCCAGCCGTACAGCTCCCAGTTCGTGCGCGTGGCCCGGCTGCGCTTGTAGGGGGACCGGGGGGTCTCCAGCGCGGGCGCGTAGGCGCCGCCGGGGGTCTGCTCGGGTGCACTCATCAGCGGGCCCCTCAGTGGGAGAAGACGATGGAGAGGTGGCGCACGAGGAACGGCACCATCAGCGCGGTCCACAGGACGACCACGCCCCAGAAGAGCTTGCGCTGGTGCTGGGTGCCCTTGTGCCAGAAGTCGACGAGGATGATCCGCACGCCGTTGAGCGCGTGGAAGACCACCGCGCCCACCAGGCCCGACTCGCCCAGGCCCATGACGGGGTTCTTGTACTGCGCGATCACGCCGTCGTAGACCTCGGGGGAGATGCGCACCGTGGCCGTGTCGAGCACGTGCACCAGGAGGAAGAAGAAGATCAGCACCCCCGAGATGCGGTGCATCACCCACGACCACATGCCTTCGCGTCCGCGGTACAGCGTGCCTGCGGGCTTGAGCCCGCTCTTCTTCCCCTGCTGCGGCGGGGTGAGGCTCGTGGCCACCGGCGTCCTCCTCGAGTTCGTCCGACGCCGCCGCCCCCGGCTCCGGCGCACGGGTGGCGGCGTCCGGCCTCCATCGTAGGCGCGCGGGGTCGGACCACCGCGCCCCGGAGGCCGGTGCGGAGGTTTTGTGACGAAGGACTCACGGGGGCGGGACCTCTGACCCGATCGAGTGAGGTTCCCCTCACCTTACCCCTGCTCGGGGGCCGACCGGCGGCACGCCCGCCTCCCCGGCGCCCCCGCCGGTAGGTTCGCCGCACCGGTGCAGGACGAGGGGCAGGGGCGGGGCGTGCAGGAGCGGGACGGGTCGGGGGCGGACGTGGCGGTGCCGGGGGCACCGGGAGGGCAGGCGTGGTCGCCGGCGTGGTCGGTGGACGACCTCGAGGACGCGCAGATCGACCTGTCCGACTTCCACGCGGTCGTGCCCGCCGGCGGCGCCGGCACCCGGCTGTGGCCGCTCTCGCGCAGCCACCGGCCCAAGTTCCTGCTGGACCTCACCGGCCGGGGCCGCACCCTGCTGCAGTCCACCTGGGACCGGCTGCTGCCGCTGACCGAGGCGGAGCGGACCTGGGTGGTGACCGGCCGCTCGCACGCCGACGCCGTCGCCGCGCAGCTGCCCCGGCTGCCGGCGGAGAACATCCTGCGCGAGCCGTGCCAGCGCGACTCCGCCGCCGCGATCGGCCTGGCGGCGGCGGTCCTGGTGCGCCGCGACCCCGACGCCGTGCTGGGCTCGTTCGCCGCCGACCACAACATCTCCGGCCGCGACGACTTCGAGTCCTCCGTGGAGGAGGCGGTCGTCACCGCCCGCCGCGGCTTCGTGGTGACCATCGGCATCGCCCCCTCCCACCCGGCCACCGGCTTCGGCTACATCCGCCTGGGCAGGCGGCTGCGCCTGCAGGGCGCGCCCAACGCCCGCCGCGTGCTGCAGTTCAAGGAGAAGCCGGACGCGCGCACCGCCTCGGCGTACCTGTCCACCGGCGACTACCGCTGGAACGGCGGCATGTTCGTCGCGCGCGCCGACGTGCTGCTCGAGCTGCTGGCCGAGAACGTCCCCGCCCTGCACGCGGGCCTGCAGCGCATCGCCGACGCCTGGGACACCCCGCAGCGGGAGGCGGTGCTGGCCGAGCAGTGGCCCGCGCTGCCGTCCATCGCCATCGACCACGCGGTGGCCGAGCCGGCCGCCGAGGCCGGGCGCGTGGCCGTCGTGCCGGCCACCTTCGGCTGGGACGACGTCGGCGACTTCTCCTCCCTGGCCGAGCTGCTGCCCGCCGAGGTCGACGAGCCGCGCGTGCTGGGCGACGCCGGGCTGGTCATCACCGAGCAGGTCGCCGGCGGGCTGGTGGTGCCGGCCAACGGCCGCGTCGTGGCCCTGCTGGGCGTGGACGACCTGGTCGTCGTGGACACCCCCGACGCGCTGCTGGTCACCACCCGCGCCCGAGCCCAGGAGGTCAAGAAGCTCGTGGCCCGCGCCAAGGAGGCCGGGCTGGACTCGGTGCTCTGACCGGGCGCCCGCCGGGGGTGGCGGCCGGGCGGCGGCGGTAGCGTCACGGGTCCATGAGCAGCGACACGGGGGACCGCACCGCCACCGCGCACCCGGCGGCGGCCGGCGGGCCCTCCCCGCAGCTCGTCGCGCCCCTCGCCGCGGCGCACCTGCCGGCCGTGGTGGCGCTGCGCCGCGACGTGCACGCCCACCCGGAGCTGGCGCGCGCCGAGCACCGCACGACCGCGGCCGTGGCCGAGCTGCTCACGGGGGCCGGCCTGTCGGTGCGGCTGCTGCCGGGCACCGGGCTGGTCGCCGAGGTCGGCCCGCAGGGTGGCCCGGCGGTGGCCGTGCGCGCCGACCTGGACGCGCTGCCGCTGGAGGAGACCACCGGCCTGCCCTTCGCCTCCACCGCCCCCGGCGCCGCGCACGCCTGCGGCCACGACGTGCACACCGCCGTCGTCGCCGGCGCCGGTCTGGTGCTGGCCGACCTGCACCGGGCGGGCGCCCTGGCGCACCGGGTGCGGCTGCTGTTCCAGCCCGCCGAGGAGGTCATGCCCGGCGGGGCGCTGGACCTGGTCGGCGCCGGGGTGCTGGAGGGCGTCGCAGCCCTCTACGGACTGCACTGCGACCCGAGCCTGGACGCGGGCACCGTGGGGCTGAAGGCCGGGCCGATCACCTCCGCCTCCGACCACGTCACCGTGCGGCTGTCCGGCACCGGCGGGCACACCTCCCGCCCGCACCTGGCCGGCGACCTGGTCTTCGCCCTCGGGCAGGTGGTGACCCAGCTGCCGGCGGTGCTGACCCGGCGCGTGGACCCGCGCTCGGGCGTGAACCTCACCTGGGGCGCCGTCCACGCCGGGGACGCCGCCAACGCGGTGCCCTCGGAGGGGTACGCGCAGGGCACCCTGCGCTGCATGGAGACCGAGGCGTGGCAGCACGCCGGTGAGCTGGTGGAGGGCGTCGTGGCCGACCTGGTGCGCCCCTACGACGTGCGGGCGGAGGTCGTGCTGGTGCGCGGGGTGCCGCCGGTGGACAACGACGTGCGCGCCACCGCCGTGCTGGAGGAGGCCGCGCGCACCGCGCTGGGTGCCGAGGCGGTGCTGCCCACCCGGCAGTCGCTGGGCGGGGAGGACTTCGCCTGGTACCTGCACCACGTGCCCGGGGCGATGGTCCGGCTGGGCACCCACACCCCGGGCGGGGACCGCCACGACCTGCACCGGGGTGACTACGCCCCCGACGAGGCGGCGCTGGGGGTGGGGGTGCGGGTGCTCGCGGCCGCCGCCGCCGCTCCGCGCGCACTGCTCCGTTGAGGTGCGGCCCGGGTCACGATCGGGCAGGTTGCCCGCCGAACGGGCCGGGGAGGGTCAGGTTGCGCACTACGATGACCGCGCGCTCGTCGAACTGGCTTCGGCGTCCCGCGCCCGCACTGCCGGACGAACCGCCGGACGATCTGCCGGACGACCTGGAGGACCACCCGTGAAGACCCTCTCCCGCCTCGCCCCGGCCGCGGCCGTCGGTGCCGCCGTCCTCATGCTCGCCTCCTGCGGCGAGCGTCCCGCCGACACCGCCGCCGAGGGCGGCACCTCCGGCGGCGAGGCGTTCAAGGCCTGCATGGTCCTGGACACCGGCGGTGTGGACGACCGCTCCTTCAACCAGTCCTCCTGGGCCGGCATGGAGGCCGCCGCGGCCGAGAACCCGGACATCGAGGTCTCCTACGTGCCGTCGGCCGACGACACGCAGTACGTGCCGAACCTCCAGGCGCAGGTGCAGCAGGGCTGCGACACGATCATCGGCGTCGGCGGCCTGATGGCCGACGCGATGAAGGAGGTCGCCTCGGCCAACCCCGAGCAGGCGTTCGCGGAGATCGACTCCGCCTCGGAGCTGGAGAACGTCTACGGCCTGCAGTACAACACCGCCGAGGCCGCGTTCCTGGGCGGGTACCTGGCCGCCGGCATGACGAAGACGGGTGTCGTCGGCACCTGGGGCGGCCTGCCCATCCCGCCGGTCACCATCTTCATGGACGGCTTCTGGGAGGGCGTGCAGCACTACAACCAGCAGAACGGCACGAACGTGCGCGTGATCGGCTGGGACGAGAACAACCCCGACGGCGGCACCTTCGCCAACAGCTTCACCGACCAGGCCGCGGGCCGCTCGATCACCGAGACCCTCGCCGCCCAGGGCGCCGACATCGTCATGCCGGTGGCCGGCCAGGCCGGCCTGGGCGCCGGCGCCGCCGCCGAGGCCGCCGGCGGGAACCTCAACCTCGTCTGGGTGGACACCGACGGCTGCGAGAGCGCGGCGCAGTACTGCGACTACTTCATCTCCTCGGTGACGAAGAACCTCACCGACTCGGTGAAGGAGTACGTGCTGGCCGCCGCCGACGGCGAGGCGCCCACCGGTTCCTACGTCGGCACCCTGGAGAACGAGGGCGTCGGCCTGGCGCCCTTCAACCGGTTCGAGGACCAGGTGCCGCAGGAGCTGAAGGACCAGCTGGAGACGGTGCGCGAGGGCATCGTGGACGGCAGCATCGAGATCACCTCCCCGAACGCCATCACCGCCGGCTGAGCGCCGGCACGGCAGCGGGTTCGACGGCGACGAGAGGGACGACGCGCACGTGGAGCTGGAACTCCGAGGGATCACCAAGCGCTTCGGGCCTCTCGTCGCCAACGACGGGATCGACCTGACGATCCGCGAGGGTGAGATCCACGCCCTCCTGGGGGAGAACGGCGCCGGCAAGAGCACGCTGATGAACGTGCTGTACGGGCTGTACACGCCCGACGAGGGGCAGATCCTCGTCGACGGCCGGCCGGTGGAGTTCTCCTCCCCGGGCGACGCGATGGCCGCGGGCATCGGCATGGTGCACCAGCACTTCATGCTGGTCCCCGGCTTCACCGCCGCGGAGAACATCGTGCTGGGCGCGGAGCTGACCCGCGGCGGTGGCCTGCTGGACCGCCGCCGGGCGCGCGAGCGCGTGGTGGAGACCTCCGAGCGCTTCGGCCTGGCCGTGCCGCCGGACGCCCTGGTGGGCGACCTCGCCGTCGGTGTGCAGCAGCGCGTGGAGATCCTCAAGGCGCTGCTGCGCGAGGCGAAGGTCCTCGTCCTGGACGAGCCCACCGCGGTGCTCACGCCCGCCGAGACCGACGACCTCATGCGGGTCATGCGCGAGCTGGCCGACTCCGGCACTTCCATCGTCTTCATCACCCACAAGCTGCGGGAGGTGAAGGCGGTCGCCGACCGCATCACCGTCATCCGCCGCGGCCGCGTCGTGGGCTCGGCCGAGCCGAGCGCCTCCCAGGAGGAGCTGGCCGCCCTCATGGTCGGCCGCGACGTGCGCCTGGTCGTCGACAAGGCCCCGGCCGCCCCGGGCGAGCCGGTCCTGGAGGTGAGCGGCCTGCGCGTGGCCGCCCCGGGCGGCGCGGTCCTGCTGGACGGCGTCAGCCTCACGGTGCGCGCCGGGGAGGTGCTGGCCGTCGCCGGCGTCGACGGCAACGGCCAGAGCGAGCTGACGCGCAGCGTCGTCGGCCTGCAGGCCGTGGACGCCGGCAGCGTGCGCCTGGCCGGCGAGGACGTCACCGGCCTGGACGTGCGCCGGCTGCTGCAGCGCGGGGTGGGCTACGTGCCCGAGGACCGCCTGCACGACGGGCTCGTCGCCTCCTTCAGCATCGCCGAGAACCTCGTCCTGGACCTGGTCGACACCCCCACCTTCTCCGCCGGCCCGGCCGTGGACCGCGCGGCGGTGGAGCGCAACGCCGCCGAGCGGGTGGCGGAGTTCGACATCCGCACCCCCAGCGCGCAGGCGCCCGTGGCCACCCTCTCCGGCGGCAACCAGCAGAAGGTCGTGCTGGCCCGGGAGATGTCCCGGCCGCTGCGGCTGCTCGTGGTCGCCCAGCCGACCCGCGGCGTCGACGTCGGCAGCCAGGAGTTCGTGCACCAGCGGATCGTCGCCGAGCGCGACCGCGGCGCCGCCGTCCTGCTCGTGTCCACCGAACTGGACGAGGTGCGCGCCCTCGCGGACCGCATCGTCGTCATGTACCGCGGGCGCATCGCCGGGGAGGTCGGCCCGGACGCCGACCCCGAGCAGCTGGGGCTGCTCATGGCCGGTGCGCAGCCGCAGGGAGGAACCGCGTGAGCACCCAAGCCCCGGCCCGGCCGGGTCCGTCCCCGGCGTCGGGCCCCGTCGGCCGCCGGCGGGCCGTCGCCGGTGGCGAGTGGCTCGTCACCGTCTTCGCCGTCGTCGGCGCGCTGCTGGTGGGGGCGGTGCTCATCGCCGTCGGCGACGCCGGCACCCGCGCCGCCGCGAGCTACTTCTTCACCTACCCGTGGGACACGTTCTCCAACGCCTGGTACGCGGTGCGCGACGCCTACCTCGCGCTGCTGGAGGGCGCGCTCTACAGCCCGGACCTGTCCGGCAAGGGTGCCCTGGGCCCGATCTCCGAGACCCTCGTCAACGCCACCCCGCTGATCCTCGGCGGCCTCGCTGTCGCCCTGGCGTTCCGGGTCGGGTTGTTCAACATCGGCGCGCAGGGCCAGGTGATCCTCGGTGCGATCACCGCCGCCTGGCTCGGGTTCACCTGGGACCTGCCCGTGGTGCTGCACCTGCTCGTCGCCCTGGCCGGCGGCCTGCTCGGCGGCGCCCTGTGGGGCGGGATCGTCGGCTGGCTGAAGGCCCGCACCGGCGCCCACGAGGTCATCACCACGATCATGCTCAACTACGTGGCGATCAACCTGCTGAACTTCCTGCTCACCACCCGCGGGTTCCAGCGCCCCCCGTACGGGCAGGCCATCTCCGAGCAGGTCGACGCCGACGCCACCCTGCCGCTGCTGCTGGGCAGCCCGCTGCGCGTGCACGCCGGACTGCTGCTGGCGGTGCTCGCCGCGGTCGCGGTGCACTGGCTGTTCACCCGCTCCCGGCTCGGTTTCCGGCTGCGCGCCGTGGGCGCCAACGCCGACGCCGCCCGCACCGCGGGCATGTCCGTGGGACGGCTGCAGGTCGTGGCCATGGGCCTGTCGGGGGGGCTGGCCGGGCTGGCCGGCGCCTCGCAGGTCCTCGGCGTCAGCAGCAGCGTCACCGGCAGCGTCGCCGGCAGCATCGGCTTCGACGCCATCACCGTGGCGCTGCTGGGCCGCAACAACCCCTACGGCGTCATCGCCGCCGGCCTGCTGTTCGGCGGCCTGCGCGCCGGCGGGGTCCAGATGCAGTCGGCCACCGGCGTGCCCGTCGACCTCGTCGGGGTGCTGCAGGCCCTCATCGTCCTGTTCATCGCCGCGCCCGCCCTCGTGCGGGCCGTGTTCCGGCTGCGCGCCGGCGGTCGCGGCGTCGGCACCGAGCTGGCCGGGGGGTGGAGCCGGTGAGCGCGCCGACGCGACCGGAGGCCGTCGTGACGCACGAGGCCGTCGAGCCCCGCGCCGGGCGCCGCGCCCGCGGCGTCAGCGGGGTCCTGCTGCTCCTCGTGGGCCTGGTGACCGTCGTGGGCTGGGGCCTGGGCTCCGGTCCGGGCGACGCCACGTTCAGCTTCGGCGAGGGCACCGCCGTGACGCTGCCCGACCTCACCCTGCCCGGCACCGCCACGCCGGTCGTCCTCGGCGGCCTGGTGGCGCTGCTGGGGCTGTACCAGCTCGCCCGCGGGTTCCGCTCCCGCCGCACCCCCGTGGTGGCGGGCATCGCGGTCGTCGCCTTCGTCCTGGCCTTCCTGGCGTGGGCGATGAGCGGCGGCGAGGGTTCCTCCATCGACGTGGTGCGCCTGCTGCGCTCGACGGTGTTCCTGGCCACCCCGCTGATCCTCGGCGCGCTGGCCGGCGTCCTCGGCGAGCGCAGCGGCGTCGTCAACGTCGCCATCGAGGGCCAGCTGCTCACCGGGGCGTTCACCGCCGCCCTCGTCGCCAGCCTGGCCGGCAGCCTCGGCGCCGGCGTCGTCGGCGCGGTGCTGGCCGGGGCGCTCGTCGGCTGGCTGCTGGCGGTGTTCGCGATCCGCTACCGCGTCAACCAGGTCATCCTCGGCGTGGTCCTCAACGCCGCCGCCCTGGGGTTCACCGGCTGGGCGTACAAGGCGCTCATGCAGTCCGACACCGCCCGGTTCAACTCGCCCGGCGTCCTGCAGCCGGTGGCGATCCCGGTGCTGTCGGAGATCCCGGTGCTGGGGCCGCTGCTCTTCGACGCGAACGTCGTCGTCTACCTCATGTACGTGCTCATCGTGGCGCTGCAGGTCGTGCTGTTCCGCACCCGCTGGGGCCTGCGCACCCGGGCCGTGGGCGAGCACCCCAAGGCCGCCGACACCCTCGGGGTGCCGGTGCTGCGGATGCGCTACGTCAACGTGGTCGTCGCCGGCGGCATGGCGGGCCTGGGCGGGGCGTTCCTGTCGGTCGGCACCATCGGGCCGTTCACCGAGAACATGTCGGCGGGCAAGGGCTTCATCGCCCTGGCCGCGGTCATCTTCGGGCGCTGGACCCCCAAGGGCGCCGTGGCGGCCTCGCTGCTGTTCGGCTTCTTCGCCGCGCTGCAGACCCTCGTGGGCGTCCTGCCGTACGGCTCGGCGGTCCCGGCCAGCTTCCTGTCGGCGCTGCCGTACCTGGCGACGATCTTCGCGGTGGCCGGTTTCGTCGGTCGGGTGCGCCCCCCGGCGGCCAGCGGTGAGCCGTACCCGGCGTGAGGGAGGAACCCGTGACCCGTCCTGGACCCGACGTCCCCGACCCCGACTTCGGGGCCCTGCGCGCCGCGGCGCGCGCGGCCCTGGCCCACTCCTACTCGCCGTACTCGCGCTTCCCCGTGGGCGCCGCCGCGCTCGTCGACGACGGGCGCGTGGTGTCGGGGGCCAACATCGAGAACGCCTCCTACGGCGTGACGCTGTGCGCGGAGTGCACCCTGGTGGGGCAGCTGCGGATGAGCGGCGGCGGCCGGCTCGTGGCGTTCGCCTGCGTGGACGGCGCCGGGAACGTGCTCATGCCGTGCGGGCGCTGCCGCCAGCTGCTGTACGAGTTCGGCGGCCCCGCCCTGCTGGTGGACACCCCGCGCGGGGTGCTGCCCATGACCGAGGTGCTGCCCGACGCGTTCGGCCCGCACGACCTGGACGACCCCGCCCGCAGGACCCCCGCCCCCAGCGACCCCACCGAGGAGCCCCGCCCGTGAGCCAGCGGTTCGCCGCCGTCGACGTCATCCGCACCAAGCGCGACGGCGGCCGCCTGTCCGACGCCCAGATCGACTGGGTGATCGACGCCTACACCCGCGGCGAGGTCGCCGAGGAGCAGATGTCGGCGCTGGCCATGGCGGTGTTCCTCAACGGCATGTCCCGCGAGGAGGTCAGCCGCTGGACCGCCGCGATGATCGCCTCCGGCTCCCGGCTGGACTTCACCGACCTGCCCCGCCCCAGCGTGGACAAGCACTCCACCGGCGGCGTCGGCGACAAGGTGACGCTGCCGCTGGCTCCGCTGGTGGCCGCCTGCGGGGCGGCGGTGCCGCAGCTGTCCGGGCGGGGCCTCGGCCACACCGGCGGCACCCTGGACAAGCTGGAGTCCATCCCCGGCTGGCGCGCCTCGCTGGAGCTGCCCGAGATCCGGCAGCAGCTGATCGACGTCGGTGCCGTGATCTGCGCCGCCACCGGCGACCTCGCCCCGGCGGACAAGAAGCTCTACGCCCTGCGCGACGTCACCGGCACGGTGGAGGCGATCCCGCTGATCGCCAGCTCCATCATGAGCAAGAAGATCGCCGAGGGCACCAGCGCGCTCGTCCTCGACGTCAAGACCGGCTCCGGGGCGTTCATGAAGGAGCTGGCGCAGTCGGTGGCGCTGGCCGAGGCGATGGTGGCGCTGGGGACCGACGCGGGCGTGCGCACCACCGCCCTGGTCACCGACATGTCCACCCCGCTGGGTCGCACCGCCGGCAACGCGCTGGAGGTGCGCGAGTCCGTCGAGGTCCTCGCCGGCGGCGGCCCCGCCGACCTCGTGGAGATCACCCTGGTGCTGGCGCGCGAGATGCTCGCCGCGGTGGGGCTGGACGCGGTCGACCCGGTCGACGCCCTCGCCGACGGGCGCGCCATGGACGCCTGGCGCCGCATGGTCGCCGCGCAGGGCGGCGACCCGGACGCGCCCCTGCCGACCGCGGCGCACACCCACGACGTCCTCGCCACCGCCGACGGGTACCTCACCGAGGTCGACGCGATGGCCGTGGGGGTGGCCGCCTGGCGCCTGGGCGCCGGCCGCGCCCGCCGCGAGGAGACCGTGCAGGCCGGGGCCGGGGTGGAGCTGCACGCCGTGCGCGGCGACGCCGTGCGCGCCGGGCAGCGGATCGCCACCCTGCACACCGACACCCCCGAGCGCTTCGACTGGGCGATGCAGGCGCTGGAGCCCGGCCTCGCGGTCGGGGACGCGGCGCCCGCCGCGGTGCCGCTGCTGCACCGCCGCGTCACCGCCTGAACCCGGCGGGCCCGCGCGCCCCGCGTGCTGCGGCCCGCGGGAACTGACACGATCGGCGTCCGAACGACAGCCGCGACCGGACGGGAACGAGGGGACGACATGTCGACGCCGGGCAACGAGTACGGCAACCAGTACGGCAACGAGCACGGCAACCAGTACGGCGGGTACCAGGAGCAGCCCTACGGTGCGCAGCCCCGCAACGGCGCCGGCCTGGCGTCGCTGATCCTGGGCATCATCGGCCTGCTGCTGTGCTGGTTCTTCGGCGTCGGGCTCATCCCGGGCATCATCGGGCTGATCCTGGGCATCGTCGGGATGAAGCGCGCCAAGCGGGGGCAGGCCACCAACCGCGGCGTGGCGATCGCCGGCGTGGTCACCAGCGTCCTCGCCGTGATCGTCAGCGCGATCTTCCTGGCGATCACCATCGCCGTCGGCACGGCGTTCTGGAACAACGGCGGTGCCGACCTCACCGAGTGCCTGCAGAACGCCGGCGACGACCTGGCCGCGCAGCAGCAGTGCCAGCAGGACTTCAACGAGAACCTCGGTGTGACCGTCGAGTGACCACCACGGGCCCCGGCGCGCGCCGGGGCCCGTCGGCCGCTCAGGCGGCGTCGGTGAGGGCCTGGAACTCCTCGTCGGTCAGCTCCACGTCGGCCGCGGCGCAGTTCTCCTCCAGGTGCTCCACCGAGGAGGTGCCGGGGATCGGCACGATGACGGGGGAGCGGCGCAGCAGCCACGCCAGCGCGAGCTGACCGGTCGTGGTGCCGGGGTGGTTGCCGGCCACCGCGTCCAGCGGGCCGCCCGGGCGGGCGAGGGTGCCGGCGTCCACGGGCGCCCACGGGATGAACGCGATGCCCTGCTCGGTGCAGAAGTCCAGCAGCTCCTCCGCCCGGCGGTCGCCGAGGTTGTAGCGGTTCTGCACGGAGGCGACGGGGAGCCCGGCGGCCTGGGCGGCCTTCACGTCGTCCACGTCGACCTCCGACAGGCCGACCTGCTTCGCCAGGCCCTCGTCGAGGAACGACTTGATCTCGCCGAACTGCTCCTCGCGGGGCACCTTCGCGTCGATGCGGTGCAGCTGCCACAGGTCGATCCGCTCGACCCCGAGGCGGCGCAGCGACATCAGGATGCACTGGCGCAGGTACTCCGGGCGGCCCAGCGGCGGCCACACGTCCGGACCGTGGCGGGTCAGCCCGCCCTTGGTGGCGATGACGACGTCGCCGTAGCCGGTCCCGTCGTGCAGGGCCTCCTTGATGAGGTCCTCCGACACGAAGGGGCCGTAGGAGTCGGCGGTGTCGATGAACGTCACGCCGAGCTCGACGGAGCGGCGCAGGACGCGCACGGCCTCGTCGTGGTCCTTCGGCGGCCCCCAGATCCCGGGGCCGGTGATGCGCATCGCGCCGTAGCCGAGGCGGTGGACGGTCTTGCCGCCCAGGTCGATGGTGCCGCTGTTCGCGACGGTCATGGGGTTCCTCTCCCGTGGAGACGCTCGGGCGGCGCCCTGGGGCGCCGCGCCGACGCTACGTCCACCCCGCGCTACCCGCCCGCTCACCCGCCCCGCTGCCCCCTCCCTCCCCGCCCGTCGTGATCTTGCACGGTTGAGCCCTCAACCGCGCAAGATCACCGCGGGGAGAGGGAGGGAGTGGAGTCAGCGCGGCTCGGCCGGCGGCTCGCCCGCGGGGCCGTCCTCGCCGAGCGCGCGCTGCCACCAGGTCACGTCCCGCCAGGCGCCGTGCTTGAAGCCGACCCGCCGGTAGGTGCCGACGCGCTCGAAGCCCATCGCCGCGTGCAGCCCGGCGCTCGCCGCGTTCGGCTCGGCGACCCCGGCGAACAGGGAGCGGTACCCGCGCCGTCCCAGGCGTGCGAACAGCTCCCCGTACAGCAGGCGCCCCACCCCGCTGCGGCGGCGCCCGAGCTCGGCGTACACGCTCACCTCGCACGACCAGCGGTAGGCGGCCCGGCCGGAGAACGGCCCGGCGTACGCGTACGCCACCACCCGGGGGCCGTCGCCGCCGCTGTCCCCGGCGCCGGGCTCTTCGGCGACGATCCAGGCGTGCCGCTCCTGCGCCCGCGCGATGCGCCGGGCCACCTCCGCCGCGTCCGGCGCCTCCTCCTCGAAGGAGATCGTCGTCCCGCGCACGTAGGGGGCGTACAGGGCGGCGCAGGCGGCGGCATCGGCGGCGGTGGCGTCGCGCACGCTCAGCGCGACCGGCGTGGGGGAGGACACGCCCGCAGGCTAGGAGGGGCGCGGGGCTGTCAGGATCGGGGGGTGAGCACTCTCGACGACATGCGCGCCCTGCCCAAGGTGTCCCTGCACGACCACCTCGACGGCGGTCTGCGGCCGTCCACCATCGTGGAGATCGCCTCCGCCAACGGGCACACCCTGCCCACCACCGACCCCGAGCAGCTCGCGGAGTGGTTCCGCGAGTCCGCCGACTCCGGTTCCCTGGTCCGCTACCTGGAGACGTTCGACCACACCGTCGCCGTCATGCAGGACGCGGAGTCCCTGGCCCGGGTGGCCACCGAGGCGGTCCTGGACCTCGCCGAGGACGGCGTCGTCTACGGCGAGCTGCGCTACGCCCCCGAGCAGCACCTGCGCGGCGGCCTGAGCCTCGACGAGGTCGTGCTCGCCGTGGAGGAGGGGATGCGCCGCGGTGAGCAGCTGGCCGCCGAGTCCGGGCGCACGATCCGCGTGGGCACCCTGCTGACGGGCATGCGGCACGCCGACCGGTCCCTGGAGATCGCTGAGCTGACCCTGCGGCACCGCGACGACCCCGACGGCCGCGTCGTCGGCTACGACATCGCCGGTGCCGAGGACGGTTTCCCGCCCGGCCGGCACCGCGAGGCGTTCGACCTGCTGCACGCGGCGAACTTCCCCGTCACCATCCACGCGGGGGAGGCCGCCGGGGTGCAGAGCATCGCGGAGGCGCTGTTCCCGTGCGGCGCGCAGCGCATCGGCCACGGCGTGCGGATCGTGGAGGACATCGAGTTCTCCGACGGAACCGACCGGTTCGGGATGCCGAACGCCCGGCTGGGCCGGGTGGCGAGCTGGGTGCGCGACCGCGGCGTGGTGCTGGAGCTGGCGCCGTCGAGCAACGTGCAGACCGGTGCCGCCACCAGCGTCGCCGAGCACCCCGCCACCGCGCTGAAGGACCTCGGGTTCTCGGTGTCCGTCAACACCGACAACCGCCTGGTGTCCGCCACGACGCTCTCGCAGGAGTTCGCCCTGCTGGCCGACGGGGCCGGCTGGACGCTGGAGGACGTGGAGCGCGCCACCATCACCGCGCTGGCCGCCTCGTTCCTGCCGTTCCCCGACCGCCTGGCGCTGGCGTCCGACGTGATCCGCCCGGCGTATGACGCGGCTCGCGCGCAACTGCGCGGGAGCGAGCAGGGCTGACGTCAGGGGCGCGGGCGGTGCGCGCGCTGCTGCTTGTGGATCACCTTCCACCGCTGCGCGCGTTCCGCCCGCAACCGCGCGTCGGTGCGGGCCGCGAACCACTCCTGCTCGCGCTCGAGCTTGCGGTAGCTGTCCAGCCGCCGGCGGTCCACCACCCCCGCCTCGATCGCGGCCAGCACCGCGCACCCGGGTTCGCGGGTGTGCGAGCAGTCGGCGAACCGGCAGTCCACCGCGAGGTCCTCCACGTCGGCGAACGTGCGCTGCAGGCTCTCGGCGGAACCCTCCGCGCCCAGGCCGACGCTGCGCAGGCCGGGGGTGTCCACGAGCACCAGCCCACCGGGCAGCGGCACCAGTTCGCGGTGCACGGTGGTGTGCCGCCCCTTGCCGTCGCCCGAGCGCACCGCACCCGTGGCGAACCGGTCCTCCCCGAGCAGGGCGTTGGCGAGCGTGGACTTGCCCGCGCCGGACGGCCCGATGAGCGCCACGGTCCCGGACAGGGCGTCGCGCAGTTCCGTGATCCCCGCACCGCGCTCGGCGCTCACGGCCAGCACGGGTGCGCCGAGCGCGGAACCCTCCACCTCGGCCAGGGCCCGTGGGAGTTCCGGTCCCTCGAGCAGGTCGCTCTTGGTGAGCGCCACGACGGGCCGGGCGCCGGAGTTCCACGCCAGGGTGAGGAACCGTTCGACGCGGCCCAGCGGCGCCCGCCGGGCCGGCGCCACGGTGACCAGGACGGTGTCGACGTTCGCCGCCAGGACCTGTTCCGCTGAGCGCCCGGAGACCTCCGCGCGGGTCAGGGCGGTGCGCCGCGGCAGCACCGCGAGCAGTTCCGGTTCCGCCCCCGCCAGGCCCAGCACCACCCAGTCGCCGGTGGTGGGGGCGGGCAGCGCCGTGCGCGGGACGGTCACGCGCTGCGGCCCCAGCGGGGTCTGCACGTCCAGCGCGCCGCGGTGGGCGCGCTGGACGCGGGCGGGCACCAGGGGCCCGGGGTGCTCGTGGTGGTGCTGCGCCAGCGCGATCTCCCACCGCTCGTCCCAGCCGTACGGCTCGAGCGGGTGCGCGGCGCTCCTGCTCTGCGCGGAAGCGGTCACAGCTGCGACGGTAGGAACTCCCCGGCACCGCGGGCGAGGGGTTTTCCGCGGTGCCGGGTGCGGGTCAGTACCGGAAGCGCGCCACCAGGGCGCTCAGTTCCCGGGAGGTCCGGGCCAGGTCGGCGCTGGTCTGCTGCGACTCGGTGACCGCCTGGGCGGTGGAGGAGGCGGCGTCGGCCACCCCGGCGATGTTGGCGGCGATGTCGCCCGACGACGAAGCGGCGGCGGCGACGTTGCGGTTCATCTCCGCGGTCGTCGCGGTCTGCTCCTCCACCGCGGAGGAGATCGTCACCTGGAAGTCGTTGATGCGGCCGATGATGGAGGAGATCTCCTCGATCGCCCCCACGGCGCCGCCGGCGTCGGCCTGGATGGCCTGCACCCGGCGGGAGATGTCGTCGGTGGCGCGGGCGGTCTGCTGCGCCAGTTCCTTGACCTCCCCGGCGACGACGGCGAAGCCCTTGCCCATCTCGCCGGCGCGGGCGGCCTCGATGGTGGCGTTCAGCGCCAGCAGGTTCGTCTGCTCGGCGATGGCGGTGATGACCTTGACCACCGAGCCGATCTCCTGGGAGGACTCGCCCAGCGCCGTGATGGTGCGGCTGGTGGACTCCGCCACGCGCACGGCCTCGGAGGCCACCCGCGCGGCCTCGTCGGTGTTCGAGGAGATCTCGCGGATGGAGGCGCCCATCTCCTCCGAACCGGCCGCGACGGTCTGGACGTTGGAGGAGACCTCCTCGGCGGCGCCGGAGACGACACCGGCCTGCGCGGAGGTCTCCTCGGCGCCGGCGGCGATCTGGGTGGAGATCGCCGACAGCTGCTGCGCGGAGGCCGCGACGCCGGTGGAGGCGGTGTCGATGGTGGCGACCAGCTCGCGCAGCTGCGCGGTCGCGGTGTCCAGCGACTGCGCGGTGCGGCCCAGCTCGTCGGCGGAGGTCAGGCCCGCCGTGCGGGTCAGGTCGCCGTCCTTGAGGCCGTCGGCGACGGCCTGCACCTTGCCGAGCCCGGCGGCGATGGAGCGGGCGATCGCGGCACCGACGGCCAGCGCCAGGGTGATGCCCACCACCAGCAGGACCAGGACGGTGGTGCGGCTGGCCGCGTAGGTCGCATCGACGTCGGCGGCGAGCTCGTCGACGGCCGCGCTGTCGAGCTCGCGCAGCGTCGCGAGGGCCTCGTTCATGGCGGCGGTGTGCTCACCGAGCTGCTCCTGCACCTCGTTCACCCGCTCCAGGTCGCCGGCGAGGCTGGCGGGCAGACCCTCGGCGTCGCGCAGCTCGTTGTAGGCGGCCCAGCTCTCCTCGAAGGCCTGCACGTGCTCCTCGCGCCCGGTCTGGTCGGTGCTCTCGTAGACGGCCAGGGCCTCCTCCACCGCGGCGCGGTCGTCGGTGAGCTCCGTCTCCTTGGCGGCCTTGACCGCCGCGTCGGTGCTCAGGACGTGGCTGAGGAAGTCGACGCGGGCTTCGCGGAACTGGATCGCGACGTCGTCGACGGCGCTGATCGCGGTGACGCCCTCCTCGTTCATGAGCGCGGCGCTGTCCCGCACCGCGCCCAGGGAGCGCAGTCCCGTCACGCCGACGAGGACGCCGAGCAGCGCGGCCAGGGCGACGGCGGCGAGGACCTTGACGGCGATGCCGCGGTCCGACCACCACGCACCGGCGCTCGTGCGGCGGGTGTTGTTCGCGTTCACGGGTTCCTCCGAACAGGGGGTGATCACTTCCACTGCTTGCATCGTCAACCACCGTGGCGGACTGGAGGACCGGTGCCCGGGGCACCGACCACGAGCGCGAACCCGGGACGCGCCGGTGGCCGTGCGTCAGCCGGTGAGGGAGACGTCGCGCAGCAGGGGGCCCAGGAGGCCGGCGTCGGACGGCGGTCCCGCCTCGACCGGCCGCAGCACCCGGGTGCCGGCGGCCGCGGCGGCCCGGCGCACCGCGGCGGTGAACTCCGCCCCCGCCCAGCGCGCGTCCAGCACCTCCACCCCGCCGGCCAGCAGTGCGGTCGTGGCCGGGTCCTGCGGCAGCGCGGCCGCCGCCCCGTCGCCGAGCTCGGCGACCACGGCGTCGGCCAGCCGTTCCAGCACGCCGCCGCCGGTCAGGACGCAGGACCCACCGGCGGCCAGGACCGCCAGCGTCGTGCGCACGGTGGGCAGCAGCCGGCCGCCGCCCAGGACGCCCACCACCGACGGCGGCACGCTGCCGGGCAGCCGCGGCACCAGCAGGTCCAGCTTGTCCGCCCAGCCCGCCCAGCGCACCGCGGTGTCGATGCAGTAGTCCACCGCCGCCAGGGCCTCCGAGAGCCGGCAGCGCTCGGTGCGCCGCACCAGGTCCACCAGCTCCGCGCGGCGCGACTCCAGGTCCACCGCCACCGACAGCAGCGCCCGCCCCCGCGCCAGCGGCGCGGTCGCCGCCACCGCTGCCGCGCCGGGTGCGGCGGCGGCCAGCACCTTGCGCACCACGTCCTCGCCCACGCCCGGTCCCGCCGGGTCCCCGGGCGGCTCAGCCACGGCACGCCCGCAGCAGCAGCTGCGCGTCCAAGCGCGCGTCCGGGCCCGCGGGGGCGTCCAGGCCCAGGCGCTCGCGGTGCGCCTCGGCCAGCCAGCCGCGCCGCTCCGGGCCGGTGGGGCCCCACACCGTGACGGCGGTGGCCTCGGCCAGCAGCGTGCGGGGGTCGGTGCCGGAGCGCACGGTGCGCACGCCCAGCACGGGGCCGGGCGGCGGGGGCAGCGTGCGCCGGCCGGTGGCGACCACGGCGGGCGGTGCCCACCAGCCGCCGGCGGGCAGGCCGGCCAGCGCCCCGGCGGGGGCGTGGGCCACGGCGGCGGCGGCGTGCGCCACCTCCGGGGTCGGGCAGGGGCCGACGCGGGTGGTGCGCTCCAGGGGGTGCCCCGGGCGCAGGGCGGCCGCGCCGGCGTCCAGGCGGGCCACGAGCTCCTCGGCGAGCTCCTCCACCACGAGGACCCGCGAGCCGCCGGGGCGGGTGTGGGCGCCGTCGGTGAGACCGGTCAGCAGGGCCGGGACCGCGGCGTCGAGGTCGGCGCCGCGCAGGACGACGTCCACGGCGGTGGTGCCGGCGTCGGCCACCAGGGGGGTGCCGCGGTCGGCGAGGTCGAGGGCGAGCTCGCGCAGCTGCCCGGCGGTGCCGTCGGCGCGCACGGCGAGCAGCCCGTCGGCCTCCCACAGCACCGCGTCGGCGGTGGGGTCGCGGCCCGGTGCGCTGGCCACCAGGCCGGCGGGCAGGCCGGCGTCGGTGCACGCGCGCACGAGGCGATCGGCGACGGGGGCGGACTGCGCGTCGGGGCGCAGCAGGACGCCGGCTCCGGCGGCGAGCGCCGCGGTGAGCGCGGTGGCGACGGCCGCCGGGGTGCTGCGCCAGCTGGTCAGGACCGCGACGACGCCGCCGGGGGTGGCGTCCACCCCGAGGGCGTCGAGCTTGTCGGCCCACCCGGCGGTGGAGAACGCCGCGTCCAGCAGGCGGGGGCCGTCGGAGGTGATCCCGGCCGCCACGGGGCGCCCGGTCGTCAGGGCCGCGGTCACGGCGAGGGGGTGGACGTGGTCGGCCAGGACGTCGGCGAGGGTGAACAGGTGCCGGGCGCGGTCCTCGCCGCTGAGCCAGGCCCACTCGGTGCGGCTGGTGGTGAGCACGTCGGTCACCACGCGGGTCAGGACGTCGTGCGCGGTGTCGGCCACCGCGAGCAGCCGCTCGCCGGTGGCGGGGGCGGGGACGTCGGCGCGCGGGGAGGTGTCGTCCCCGCCGGTGGCGGTCAGCTCGTCGGGCAGCGCTGCGGCGGCGGCGTCCTCGGCCGGAGGGCCCTGTGCGCGCCCGGGTCGCGCGCGGAGGTGCCGGGGCACCCTCTCCGCGGCTTCCGGTAGTGGCGGCGTCACGGTGAGTGAGTCTACTGAGGTGCGGGTCGATCTCCGGGGTGAACGCCGCGGAGGGTGCCGTGCCGGCGGCGCGGCCGGGGGCTGGCAGGGTGGGGCCGTGCACTCCCACGGTCCCGCCGCACCGCCCCCGCCCGTCTGGGAGAGCGTCGCCGCCTCGGCCGGCGACGAGCGCGACTTCGCCTGGTACGCCGGCGACCACCACATCCACACGACGTTCTCGCGCGACGCGATGTACACCGTGGACGACCAGGTGCGGCGCGCGCGCGAGTGCGGGCTGGACTGGATGGTCATCACCGACCACGGCGGCCCGGACCACGCCAAGCAGTCCGTGGCGCTGCAGACCCCGCTCATCGCGCAGGCCCGCCGCGACCACCCCGTCCTGGTGTTCCAGGGCATGGAGTGGAACATCCCCGGCGCCGAGCACGCCACGTTCATCGCCCCGGACCACGAGGGCACCCCGGACCTGCTGGAGCGGTTCGAGCGGATGTTCGACGGCGACGTCGTGGCCGCCGCCTCGAACCCCGCCGGCCCCCGGCTCATCGAGCACTCCGTGCAGGGCGGCCCCGAGGCCGAGCGCCTGGGTCTGGACGCCCTGGTGTGGCTGGTCGAGGAGCTGCGCACCGGCGGCGTGGGGGAGGCGCTGGTCCTCTCGAACCACCCGATGCGCACCGGGCGGGTCTCCCCGTCGAAGGTCCGCGGCTGGCGCGACGCCGCACCCGGCGTCTTCGTCGGCTGGGAGGGGGCTCCGGGCCACCAGGCGGCGGCGCTGCCCGCGCCGCTGGGGCGCGGCCGCGGGCGCGGGCAGTACGACGAGTCGCCCGGCCGGTGGTCGTTCCCCGGCTACGACCTGGACCAGTACCGCACCTGGGGCGGTTTCGACGCCGCCACCGCGCGGGTGGGCGGGTTGTGGGACTCCCTGCTGGCCGAGGGGTTGCCGTGGTGGATCACCGCGAACTCCGACAACCACTTCGACCACGGCGACACCGTGGCCGTCCCGAACCCGGACCGCTCCTTCTACGTCGAGCACGGCCACCGCGGCACCCCCGTCGACACCGGTGTCCCCCAGCACGGGTACGTGGACTTCGCGCCGGGTTTCTACTCGCGCACCTGCGTGGGCTCCCCGCGCCGCGACTACCGCTCCGTCATGAGGGCCCTGCGCGCCGGGCGGGTGTTCGTCGTGCACGGCGGGCTGGTGCGGGCGGTGGAGGCGCGGGTCCGACCGGGCGGCGAGGGCCCCGGCGTCACCTTCGGCGCGCGCACCTCGGTGCGCCGCGGCGGGGACGTCGAGGTGGAACTCCTCGTCGACCCCGCCACCGAGCCCAACGGCAGCGGGGAAGTTCCCCGCTCGGCGCGCTGGGACGTCATCGTCGGCACCGTGACGGGACGCGTCGCCGACGCCGACCGCGACCTGTGGCAGGCGCCCGGCACCCGCGTGGTGGAGAGCTTCGAGGTGCCCGCGAACGCCCGCGGCCGCCAGCGGTTCACCGTGACGCTGCGCGGGGTGGAGGACTCCTTCTACGTGCGGTTCCGCGGCAGCGACGGCCGGCACGCCGCCGCCGACGGGCACCCGCTCGTGGACCGGATCGGCGACTCCGACCCGTGGGACGACCTGTGGTGCTACACGAACCCGGTGTTCGTCGACGTGGGCTGAGCGCACCCCGCCCAATCAGCGGGAGCCTCGACCGCGACGGCCGCGCTGCTCCCGCGCCCGCCGGACCAGGTCGGCCGCCGCCGCGTCCCAGGTGGGGTGCTCGAAGGTGAGACCGGCCTCGAGCAGCCGGCCGGGCACCACCCGGCGGCTCTTCAGCAGCAGTTCCGTGTCGGTGCGCAGGACGAACGCCCCCGCCTCGGCCATGAGGCGGGTGGCCGGCAGGGCGAGGCGACGGCCCCAGGCTGCGCGCAGCGAGCGCATGAACTCCGCCTGCGGCAGCGGGTCCGGGGCGGCGACGATGAACGGGCCCGCCAGGTCCGCGCGCTCCAGCAGGAACAGCACGGTGCGCACGAAGTCGTCGCCGTGGATCCAGGAGACGTGCTGGCCACCACCGGCCACGGGACCGCCGAGCCCCAGGCGGGCCATCCACGACAGGACGTCGAAGACCCCGCCGCGGTCGGGCGTCATCACCATCGCGGTGCGCAGCGCGACGCGCCGCGTGCCGGGGACGTCCGCGTCGGCCTGGGCCTGCTCCCAGCGGCGCGCGATGCGCACGCTGTACTCCCAGTACAGGGGCACGTCCGGTTCCTCACCGCCGAGGACGCCGTTCGCCTCGTCGTGGGGCAGGTCGTCGCCCCGGCTGCGGGCGTCGGCGTAGACGGTGGCCGTGCTCATCTGCACCCACACCGCGGGTGGACGCTGCGCCCGGGCGATCGCCTCGCCCACCACCCGGGTGGACTCGACGCGCGAGTCCATCATCTGGCGCAGGTTCGCGTCCGTGTAGCGGCAGTTCACCGTGCGGCCGGCCAGGTTGACGACCGCGTCGGCGCCGTCCAGCTCGGCGGCCCACGACCCCAGCGTGCGCCCGTCCCACAACACGTGCCGGACGCCGTCCTCCAGCCGCTCCGGGCGGCGGCTGAGGACCACCACCTCGTCGCCGCGCTGCGCCAGAGCCCGCCGCAGCACGCCACCGACCTGACCCGTCCCCCCCGGGGATGACGATCCTCACCGTCGCAGCGTAGGGGGCGGGGGCCTGCGGCTCGCCGTGCGCGCACCCCGGGCACACTGGGCGGCGACCACGACCCGCCGGGCTCACCGCCGAGCCCCGCACCCACCGGAGGCACCGTGACCAGCGACGCCGTCGTCGGCTCCTTCCCGTCCCCCGCGGACGGCCTGCTCCTGACCACCTACCGCTGGGCGGACGTGCCCGGCGACCCCCTGGGGGTGGTGCAGGTCGCGCACGGCCTGGCGGAGCACGGCCGCCGCTACGCGCGCCTGGCCGCTGCCCTGAACGCCGCCGGCTTCGTCGTCGCCGCGAACGACCACCGCGGGCACGGCTCCTCCACCGGGGACGGCGTCCCGCTCGGCGGTTTCGGCGAGGTGGGGTTCACCGGCTTTACCGCCGACATCGCCCGCCACGGCGAGCTGCTGCGCGAGGAGGCCGGGGACCTGCCGGTGTTCCTGCTCGCGCACTCCCTCGGCTCGATGGGTGCGCAGAACGTCCTGCTGGAGCGCTCGGACCTGTACGACGGCGTCGTGCTCAGCGGTTCCACCGCGCTGGACGGGCTCGTCGACGTGGTGCGCTCGCTGCCGGCGGAGCAGCCCGGCCTGGCCGCGTTCAACGCACCCTTCGAGCACCGCACCGGTTTCGAGTGGCTCAGCCGCGACCCCGCGGAGGTCGACGCCTACGTGGCCGACCCGCTGTGCGGGTTCGCCACCGACGAGGCGATCCTCGCCGGCGCCCTGGCCACCGCCGCCGCCACCGCCGACCCCGCGCGCCTGACCGGCATCCGGCCCGACCTGCCCGTGCTCGTCGTCAGCGGCGCGGACGACCCGGTCGGGGGTTCGGGCGGCGAGCTGCTCGAGCGCCTGGTGCAGCGCTACCGCGCCGCCGGGGTGCGCGACGTGACGCTGGAGCTGCTGCCCGGAGCGCGGCACGAGGTGTTCAACGAGACGAACCGCGAGGAGGTCACCGCGCTGGTGACGTCCTGGCTGCGCGAGCGCGCCGGCGCCCCGGCGGCGTGAGCGCACGGGTCGTGCCGGGGACGCCCGGCACGACCCGGCCTCGGCCCGGTCTCAGCCGATCCCGGTGGCGTCCCGCACGTCGCGGCGCACCGCCTCCAGCCGCCCGGCGGCCAGGGCCCGGGCGGCGGCGAGCTCGTGCTCGCCCGCGCCCTCCGGCACCTCGACGACGACCTCGCAGTAGCACTTCAGCTTCGGCTCGGTGCCCGAGGGCCGCACGACCACGCGAGCGTCCTCGGCGGTGCGCCAGCGCAGCCCGTCGGTGGGCGGCAGGCCGTCCACGCCGTCGCGCAGGTCCTCCACGCTCGTCACCTCCGCCCCGCCCAGCTCGGTGGGCGGTTGCTCGCGCAGCCGCGCCATCGCCGTGCCGATGAGGGACAGGTCCTCCACCCGGATCGAGACGGGGCCGGTGACGTGCACGCCGTCGCGGCGGGCGACGTCGTCCAGCACGTCGAGCAGGGTGCGCCCCTGCGCCAGCAGCCGCCGCGCCAGCCGTGCGGTGAGCACCGACGCGGAGATCCCGTCCTTGTCGCGCACCACCGCCGGGGCGACGCAGTAGCCGATGGCCTCCTCGTAGCCGAAGGAGATCCCCGGCACCCGCGCGATCCACTTGAAACCCGTCAGGGCGGGGGAGAACCGCGCGCCGTGCGCGGCGGCGATGCGGGCCAGGCCCTGCGAGCTGACCACCGAGCAGGCCAGCACCGCGCCGGGGGCGGCGAGGTGCTCACCGAGCACCCAGCCCAGCTCGTCGCCGGTCAGCGCCCGCCACGCCGCGCGGTCGCCGCGCTCGCCGGTGGGGACGGCCACGCAGGCGCGGTCCGCGTCCGGGTCCACGGCCAGCACGAGGTCCGCCCCGACCCGGGCGGCCAGCTCCAGCGCCAGGTCCAGCGCCCCGGGCTCCTCCGGGTTGGGGAACGCCACCGTCGGGAACGCCGGGTCCGGCTCGGCCTGCTCCGGCACCACGTGCACGTCGGTGAACCCGCTGCGCCGCAGCGCCTCGGCGAGCACCGCACCGCCGACGCCGTGCATCGGGGTGGTGACCACCCGCAGGTCGCGCGCCGGGGCCGGGTGGTCGGGCAGACCGGTGGCGGCCAGCACCGCACCGAGGTAGTCCTCCACGACGTCCTCGCCCAGGACCCGCCAGCCGTCCCGCGCGCGCGGCAGCTGCGCCAGCGGCCCGACCGCGGCGATGGCCGCGGCGATCTCGCCGTCCACCGGCGGCACGATCTGCACCCCGCGGCCGTCCTCGCCGCCGGCGCGCCCGCCCAGGTAGACCTTGTAGCCGTTGTCCTGCGGCGGGTTGTGGCTGGCGGTCACCATGACCCCGGCGTCGGCGTCCAGCGCGCGCACCGCGAACGCCAGCACCGGGGTGGGCAGCGGGCGCGGCAGCAGCAGCACCTCGCAGCCGGCGGCGGTCAGCACCGCGGCGGAGTCGTCGGCGAACTCGCGCGAGCCGTTGCGCGCGTCCAGGCCGATCACGACGCGGGGGCGCTCGAAGCGCTGCACCAGCCACGCCCCCAGACCGGCCGCGGCGCGCTGCACCACCGCCCGGTTCATCCGGTGCTCGCCCGCGCCGACCGCGCCGCGCAACCCCGCCGTGCCGAACTCCAGCGCCCCGGAGAACCGGTCGGCCAGGTCCGCGGCGGCGCCCGCGTCGCCGCCCTCGGCGGCGGCCAGCACCGCCCGCAGCTCGTCGCGGTCGCGCTCGTCGGGGTCGTCGGCGATCCAGGCCAGGGCGCGCTCGCGCAGGTCGTCGGGCAGGGCGGTCGGCTCGGTCGCGCTCACGGGCCCGACCCTACGACCCGGGGGCTGGCGCGGTGGGGGCCCGGCGCGCCAGGCTGGGGCGGTGAGCGACGAGGTGAGCACCCCGCCGGCCGCGGCCGCCCGGGGCGACGACGAGCTGCGGGTGCCGTTCTGGATCGTGCTGGCCGGGGTCGGCGTCGGCGCCGCCTGGGCGCTGGCCGGTGTCGCGCTCGGCGCGCGGCTGGCTCGCCGCCGATGACCGGTGCGGGAACAACCCGCGCCGGTGCCGGGTTCGGCGCCGGTGTGAAGGCGATCGTCTACAGCGAGACCGGTGGCACCGACGTCCTGCGGCTGGTGCAGCGCGAGGTGCCCGAGCCCGGACCCGGCGAGGTGCGCGTGCGCGTGGCCGTCTCCGGGGTGAACCCCACCGACTGGAAGTCGCGCAGCGGCGCCACGGCCGCCGCGCCGGACGGCGAGGTGGTGCCGAACCAGGACGGTTCCGGCACCGTCGACGCCGTCGGCGAGGGCGTCACCGGCCTCGCCGCCGGTGACCGGGTGTGGGTCTACATGGCCGCCCAGGGCCGGCCCACCGGCACCGCGCAGGAGTTCACCGTGCTGCCCGCCGAGCGGGTGCTGCCGCTGCCCGACGGAGTCGGCTTCGACGTGGGCGCCGCCCTGGGCGTACCGGCCGTCACCGCCCACCGGGCCCTCACCGTCGCCGAGGACGGCCCGCGCCGCCTGGCCCCCGGCGCCCTGGCCGGGCGCACCGTGCTCGTCGCCGGCGGCGCGGGCGCCGTCGGGCACGCCGCGATCCAGCTCGCCCGCTGGGCCGGGGCCACCGTGGTCGCCACCGTCAGCGGCCCGGAGAAGGCCCGCCTGGCGAGCGCCGCCGGTGCGCACCACGTGGTGAACTACCGCGACGCCGACGCCGCCGAGCAGGTCCGCCGCGTCGCTCCGGACGGCGTCGACCAGGTCGTGGAGCTGGCGCTGGGCGCGAACCTGCAGCTGGACCTGGCGGTGGTGCGCCCGGGCGCGAGCATCGCCGTGTACGCCAACGACGGCGGCGTGCCCGTCGAGCTGGACGTGCGCCCCAACATGGTGCTCAACACCCGGTTCCAGTTCGTCCTGATGTACACGATGGGGCAGCACAACCTGGACGCCGCCGCGCAGGACGTCACCGCGGCGCTGCGCGACGGTGCGCTGCCGGTGGGTGAGGAGCACGGCCTGCCGCTGACCCGCTTCCCGCTGGAGCGCACCGCCGAGGCGCACGCGGCCGTGGAGGCCGGCACCGTCGGCAAGGTGCTGATCGACGTGGCCGCGGGCGCGTGAGCACCGCGCCCGTGCTCGCGGACCTCGTCGCGCGGGCCCTGGCGCTGCCCGGGGAACGGGTGCTGCTGGGGCTGGCGGGGCCGCCCGGCGCGGGCAAGACCACGCTCGCGCGCGCCCTCGTCGCCGCGGTGCGCGCCGCGGCCGGGGACGAGGCCGCCGCCCAGCACGTGCCGATGGACGGTTTCCACCTGGCCGACGTCGAGCTGGACCGCCTGGGGCGGCGCGCGCGCAAGGGTGCGCCGGACACCTTCGACGCCGCCGGGTACGCCGCGCTGCTGCGCCGGCTGCGCGAGCAGCCGCCCGGGGAGGTCGTCTACGCCCCGGCGTTCGACCGCGACGTCGAGCAGCCGATCGCCGGCAGCGTGCCCGTGCACCCCGGCACCCGGCTCGTCGTCAGCGAGGGCAACTACCTGCTGCTGGACGACGGGGCGTGGGCGGACGTGCGGGGGCTCTTCGACGAGGTGTGGTTCGTCGCCGGCGACACCGCGCAGCGCACCGCGCGCCTGGTGCGCCGGCACGAGGAGTTCGGCAAGGGACCGGACGCCGCGCGGGCGTGGGTGGCGGCGGTCGACGCGCCGAACGCGGAGCTGGTGGACGTCACCGCCGCCCGTGCCGACCTCCTGCTCACCGGGGACCTCGACCTGCCCGCGACCGGACACCCGCCGGGGCCCGGGAGAGGATGGGGCGCGTGCCGCGCATCCCCGTCGTCGTCCTCGCCGGTTTCCTCGGCGCCGGCAAGACCACCGTCCTGAACCAGCTGCTGCGCTCGGCTGCCGAGGTGCGCCTCGGCGTGGTCGTCAACGACTTCGGCGCCATCGGCGTGGACGCCCTGATGGTGGCCGGGCTCGCCGACGACACCGTCTCGCTGGAGAACGGCTGCCTGTGCTGCAGCACCGAGGACGGCAGCGTGGAGGAGCTGCTGTCCCGGCTGGCGTCGCCGCGCGGCGGCGAGGTGCCCGACGCGATCGTCATCGAGGCCAGCGGCGTCGCCGAGCCCGCCGCGATGGTGCGGCGGGTGCTGCTCAGCGGCGTGGAGGGCATCGAGTACGGCGGTCTCGTGGTGGTCGTGGACGCCGTGGAGTTCGAGGCGACCCGGCTGCGCCACCCCGCCCTGGACCACCACGTCGCCATGGCCGACGTGGTGCTGCTGACCAAGACCGACCTCGTGGACGCCGCGGTGCTGGGCCGGGTCGCCGCCCGCTGCCGCGAGCTGAACCCGTGGGCGCCGGTGGTGCCCGCCGAGCACGGTCGCGTCGACGCCCGACTGCTGTTCGACGAGCGGCCCGCCGTGCAGCGCCAACTGTCCCTGGGGGAGGCGGTGGACGACCACGGCGGGCACCTGCACTCCGTGTACGAGGCGGTGGAGTTCACCAGCGACGATCCCCTCGACCCGCGCGCGTTCGTGCGGTTCCTGGAGCAGCGCCCCTCGGGCGTGTTCCGCGTCAAGGGTTTCACCCGGTTCGCCGCTCCCTCGCACCCGCAGCGGTTCGTGCTGCACACCGTCGGTGCGGCCGTGCGGTTCGAGCGCACGCCGTGGCCGCGGGGTTCGGCGCGCCGCACGGAACTCGTCCTCATCGGCGCCGGGATCGACGAGGCGGCGCTGCTGGAGGACCTGCGCGCGTGCGTCGCCGACGGGCCGGTGGCGGACGAGGAGATGGCCATGATGGGCGTGCTGCGCAACACCGAGGGCGTCGACACCGCCGGGCCCGAGGACGCCGGTGACCGGGCAGCGGGCGAGCCCCGCGAGGCCTGACCCGGGCGCGTCAGCCCAGCAGGTCCCGGCGCCGGTACCGGAGAGCGCCGACGACGGCGAGCAGCACCGCCACGACCGTCATCACCAGAGCGGCGGCGGCGTCGGCGGGTTCCAGCGGCACGGGCGCCAGGTGCGCGAACGGGGAGACCTCGCGCACCCACGCCGGGGCGCCGGTGCTGTCGGCCAGCACCAGCAGCAGGAAACCCCCTGCGGCCGGCAGCGACCCGATCAGCGCGGTGGCCGACGGCAGCCACCCGGCGGCGAGCACCGCGGCCCCCAGGCAGAGCAGCGCCACCGGCGCGGTGCTCCACGTGCCGCGCAGCGCCTCCGGCAGCGTCAGGCCGCCCCCGGAGACGGAGACCCCGGCCCAGGTGGCGAACCCCGCGACGGTCAGCAGGGCGAGGACCCCGGCGGCCGTCACCGCGGCCTCGGTCCCCAGCAGGCGCAGGCGCCCCACCGGCCCGGCGGTCAGGAGCGCCAGCCGCCGGTCCGACTCGGCGCTCACGAGGACGGCGATCCGCACCGCGGCGAACACGCCGACCGGGACGGGCAGCAGCGAGAACACGGTGGCGGTGAAACCCCGCACGCTGTCCAGGGCGGTGAAACCGGCCCGCCCGGCCAGGTCGCCCACGGCCGCGTCATGCGCCAGGAACTCCGTGACGGCGACCGCGGTGGTCCCGATGAGCAGGTAGTAGGCACCGATCCCCGCGGACCAGCCCACCAACGGGCGCAGGCAGCGGTGCACCGCGAAACCCTCCACCGACCCCAGCAGCGCCGTGCGGCTGCGCCGGTGCGAGGGGCCGGCGAGCAGGCCCTCACCCACGTCCCTCCGGTCCGCCAGGGCCAGTGCCGCTGCGGCGAGCACCACCGCGGCCGTGAGCAGGAGCAGCACCGGTGCCAGGCGGTCCTGCGCGTACGGGCGGCTGCGTTCCAGCAACCCGAACGGTGAGACCCAGCGCAACCCCTCCCACCCGGGCGCCCCGTTCGCGACGGCCCGGGTCAGCAGTCCCGCGCCGAGGACCGCGACGGCCGCGCCGGCGGCGGCCGGACGGGTGGCGAGGACCTGCGCCGCCAGCGCCGCCACGGCGGCGGAGAACAGCCCGAGGGTGGCGATCCCGGCGCCGTGGACGGCGGCACCGGCCGGTGGGGTCCCGGTGAGCACGAGGACCGCCGCGAGGGCCGCACCCGTGGCGACCACCACCGTCGCGACCGCGAGCAGGTGCCGGCCCACGGCCGTGCGCAGCCGCACGGGGCCGGCCAGCAGCAGGTTCCAGCGGCCGGCCTCCTCCTCCCCGCGGGTGGTGCGCGCGGTCGCCAGGGCGGCCCACGCGCCGAGCAGGACGGCGACGGGGGTGCCCGAGCGCCACACGGTGAAGCCGCCGGTGGTCTCCAGCGCGACGGGCTCGCCGAACAGGGTGCGGACGGCCGGGTTCTGCGCGATGGCGCGCAGGCCGGCCAGGGTCGCGGGGTCGGCGGCCAGGGCGTCGAAGCTCGCCGCGACGGTCGCCGTCAGGGCGACGGCGACGAGCAGCACGGCCAGGCCGCTGCGGCGCACCTGGCGCAGCGCCAGGCGCCCCACGGCACGCCCGGCGCCCGGTGCGGTGGCGGGCGGGGCCGGGACGTGCGCAGGGGCGTGGGGGGTGCGCGTGCTCACCGCACGGCTCCTTCCCCGTAGTGGTCCAGGAAGACCTCCTCCAGGCGGGGTTCGCGCACGCTGAGCGCGGTGACCCCCGCGGACGCCAGTTCCCGCAGCACGGGGGCGGGCGGCCCGGTGAGGGAGAACCGCAACCGCCCCTCGCCGGTCTCCTCCACCCCCTCCACACCGGGGAGCGCCGACAGGCGCGGTGCCGCCCCGGTGAACGTGACGGTCACCTCGCTGCGGTGCAGGTGCCGCAGTTCCGGCACCCCGGCGACCTGCACGAGCCGGCCGGCGCGCAGGATGCCGACGCGGTCGCACACCGCCTCCACCTCGGCGAGCTGGTGGGAGCACAGGAACACCGTCCGCCCGTGCTCGCGCGCCTCGACGACGGCGCGGCGGAACTCCCGTTCCACGAGCGGGTCCAGGCCGCTGGTGGGTTCGTCCAGCACCAGCAGCGGCGCCCGGCTCGCGAAGGCGGCCACCAGGGCGACCTTCTGCCGGTTACCGCTGGAGTAGGTGCGCGCGGGTTTCGAGGGGTCCAGGCCGAACCGCTCGACGAGCTCGTCGCGCACCGCGGTGTCGGTGCCGGGCCCGGTGGCGGCCAGCAGGTGCAGGACCTCCGCACCCGTCAGCCGCGGCCACAGCGCCACGTCGGCGGGGACGTGCGCCAGCAGCCGGTGCGCGCGGGCGACGTCGGCCGCGTCGACGCCGAACACCTCCGCGCGCCCGGCCGTGGGCCGGGCGAAACCCAGCAGCAGGCGGATGGTGGTGGACTTGCCCGCGCCGTTCGGGCCGAGGAAGCCGAACACCTCCCCGGCCGGCACGTCGAGGTCCAGGTCGTCCAGGGCCGTGGTGCGGCCGTAGCGCTTGGTGAGGTGGGTGGCGCGCACTGCGGGAGCGTCCATCGCCGGGTCCTTCCGGTCGTCGCGGATCTGACCGCCGACCAGGCTTCCCGGCACACCGAGGGGGAGCGTACGCCGATCGCGCGGCCCTGGACAGGGGGTTCCCGCGCGCCGCTGTGGCAGGGTCCGGGTGTGCAGCAGAACCCGCAGCAGGAGGACCCGCAGCGGGGCGTGGCCCGGTCCGCGACCCCCCGGCCGTTCACCGGCCTGGTCGCCTACCCGCCCACCCCCTTCGACGCCTCCGGGGCGGTGGACACCGCGACGCTGCGCGAGCTGGTGACCCGCCCGGCCGAGGGCGGCGCCGACGCCGTCGCCGTGCTCGGGACCTCCGGCTCGGGGGTGTACCTCGACGCGGGGGAGCGGCGCACCGTCGTGCAGCACGCCGTGCGGGCGCTGCGGGGCACGGGGGTCCCGCTGCACGCGGCCGTCAGCGCCCTGTCGACGCGGGACGCGGTGGCCGCCGCCCGCGACGCCGTGGACGCCGGCGCCGACGGGGTCCTCGTCTCACCGGTGGGGTACGTGCCCCTCACCGACGAGGAGGTGGTGCCGCACGTCGCGGCGGTGGCCGCCGCGGCGGGGGTTCCGGTGTGCTTCTACAACAACCCGACCACCACCCGGTACGACGTGACGCTGCCGGTGCTGCGGGAGCTGGCGGCTTCCGGCGCGATGGCCGCCGTGAAGGACACCGCCACCGGTCCGGAGCCGTGGCGCGAACGCCTGGCGGGCTACCGGGACGCCGGGTTGCCGTGCGCCGTGGGGCTGAGCCGGGACGTGCTGCTGCTGGGGGCCGGCAGCGCCGCGGACGCCTGGCACTCCGGCGTCGCGGCCCTGCTGCCCACCGCGTACGTGCGCCTGCGCGCGGCCGTGGTCGCCGGGGACGGGCCGGGGGCCGAGCGGTGGGCGGGGTTCCTGCGGCCCGTCGTCGAGGAGCTGGCGCGGCTGCGGCCGATCACGGGTCTGCACGCGCTCGCCGCCGCGGTGGGCGTGCCGGCAGGGGCTCCGCGCGAACCCCTGCGCCCGGCCCCGGACGAGGCGGTGCGCAGGCTCCGGGAGCTCGTGGCGGCCGTCCCGGCGCGCTGACCCCGCCGGCCGGCCCGCTCAGAAGCGGAAGGGGATGGGGATCGGCCCGCAGCAGCACACCCCGCGCCCACCGCCGGCCATGAGCAGCGACGCGGCCTGGTAGCAGGCCAGGAACCGCACCGCGCTGGGCACGGCGCCGCCCAGCAGCCCGCGGCTGCGCACGATGCTGCGCACCGCGCCGGAGCAGGAGTCGCCGCCGTGGGCGACGCGGTGGGCGCACGCGTAGCCCTTCCGGGGTGAGATCCGGCGCTGGTACACGTCGCACAGGGCGTCGAACGCTCGGGCTGCGGGGCTCGTCATGCCCCGACGCTAGCGCCGTCGCGCCAGTGGCGCCCGGCGTCGGGGCGATGAGTCCGGCGCTGCCCGCCGGTCACCCCCTCGACGGCTGGTCGACGGCAAAGGAGCGGCGTGGTGTCGGAGGTCTTCCCTAGGGTGCCGGTCATGGCAACGACGAGCACGGCGGCCGCGCAGGCGGTGTCCCCGGCGGTCGAAGCACGGGGACTGGTGAAGAGGTACGGCGACGTCACCGCGGTGGCGGGCGTCGATCTGACGGTGCCGGCGGGCACCGTCCTGGCCCTGCTGGGGCCCAACGGCGCGGGCAAGACGACGACGGTGCGGATGCTCACGACCCTGCTGGTCCCCGACGAGGGGACCGCGACGGTCGCGGGCGTGGACGTCGTGGCCGACCCGCGGGAGGTGCGCCGGCGCATCGGGCTGTCCGGCCAGTACGCGGCGGTGGACGAGAACCTCACCGGGTTCGAGAACCTCGACATGGTGGGGCGGCTGTACCACCTGGGCCGCAAGCGCTCGCGCGAGCGCGCGTGGGAGCTGCTGGAGCAGTTCGACCTCACGGACGCGGCCAAGCGGGTCGCCAAGACGTACTCCGGCGGGATGCGCCGCCGCCTGGACCTCGCGGGCGCGCTGGTGGCCGAGCCGCCGGTGCTGGTCCTGGACGAGCCGACCACGGGGCTGGACCCGCGCAGCCGCAACGACATGTGGGAGCTGCTGACGCGCATGGTCGGCGGCGGTACCACGCTGCTGCTGACCACGCAGTACCTGGAGGAGGCCGAGCGCCTCGCCGACGACATCGTCGTCATCGACCACGGCCGCGTCATCGCCCGCGGCACCGCCGACGAGCTGAAGACCCAGGTCGGCGGGCAGCGCGTGGAGGTCGTCGTGGCCGCCGACGGGGACGTGGACGCGGCGGTCGCGGTGCTGCACGAGGTGGCCGTCGGCGAGCTGCAGGTGGAGCGCCGCGCGCGCCGCGTCACCGCACCGGTGACCTCGGGCACGCAGGTGCTCGTGCAGGTGCTGCAGCGCCTCGGCGAGGTGGGCATCGTGCCGCTGGACGCCGGGCTGCGCCGCCCCACCATGGACGACGTCTTCCTCACCCTGACGGGCAAGCCGGCCGACGAGGTCGCCGGCCACGACGAGCCGGCGCGGCCGGCGGGGGAGGGGGTGCGGCCGTGAGCGCGGTCGGAACGGTGCTCGCCGACAGCTCGGTGATCGCCAAGCGGAACATGCTGAAGATCACGAGGATCCCCGACCTGCTGGTCGGCACCCTCATCTCGCCCATCATGTTCATCCTGCTGTTCGGGTACGTCTTCGGCGGCGCCATCGGGGTGAACGGGGCCAACTACCGCGAGTTCCTGGTGCCGGGGATCTTCGCGCAGACGGTCATCTTCGGGGCCACCATCACCGGTGCCGGGATCGCCGACGACATGCAGAAGGGCATCATCGAGCGGTTCCGCTCGCTGCCGATGGCGCAGTCCGCCGTGCTGGTGGGGCGCACGGCCTCGGACGTCGTCCTCAACGTCATCGTCACCGTCATCATGTCGCTGACGGGACTCGTCATCGGCTGGCGGATCCGCACGTCGTTCCTCGACGCGGTCGTCGGGTTCGCGCTGCTGCTGCTGTTCGCGTACTCGCTGTCGTGGGTGATGGGCCTGCTGGGCCTGCTCATCCGGACCCCGGAGGCGTTCAACAACCTCGTGTTCCTGACCGTCTTCCCGCTGACGTTCGTGACCAACGCCTTCGTGCCGCTGGAGACCTTCCCCGGCCCGCTGCGGACGATCGCGGAGTGGAACCCGGTGTCCACCCTCGTGCAGGCCGCGCGCGAGCGCTTCGGCAACGTGCCCCCGGGCACCGAGCTGGGCACCTGGTCGCTGCAGAACTCCGAGCTGTACACGCTGCTGTGGATCGTGCTGATCCTCGCGGTGTTCGTCCCGCTGGCGACCCGGCAGTACCGGCGGGCCGCGGCCCGCTGACGCCCGGCGCGCGACGGCCCCCGTCCCCGTGGTGCGGGGACGGGGCCGTCCTCGCGTCAGATGCCCAGCCCGGCGGTGCGCTCCGGGGGCGGGCCCACCAGCACCAGGTCCAGCTCGTCCTGCAGCTTCTGCAGGACCGCCACCGGCGGGGGCCCGACGAGGTCGGTGCTCTCGCTGCTCATCGTGCCCGGCTCCGGGTAGGAGCGGTCCTGCGTGGGCGAGCCCAGGACGCTGAAGAAGGGCTCGAACACGTCCGGGGTGAGGATCCCCAGCATCTCCGTGCGGTGCGCGTCGAACGCGAACGTGTGGATCGTCCCGGCGGGGGCGTGCACGAAGTCGCCGGGGGTGAGCAGCACCTCCGTGCCGTTGACCCACAACCACACCCGCCCCGAGAGGCACAGGAAGTTCTCGGTGTGCTCGCGGTGGAAGTGCCGGCCGAAGTAGCGGCCCGGCGCGCCGACGGTGTGGATCGCGAAGTAGCGGTGGTCGGTGTTCCGGCCCCGCGACAGGTACGTGTAGAGGGCGTCGGGGGTGCGCAGCCGGTCGCCCTCCCCGCCGCGCAGGAAGTACGGCTCCACGCCGGCCGGCAGGTCGGCGTCCCACTCCTGGCCCGCCTGCACCTCCGCCAGGGACGGGAAGGTCACGCCCAGCGGTGCACCGGCCTCCCGGCGGCGCTCCGGCGACGGCGGCCCCGACGGTCGGTCGCGGTGGGCGTGCACGTCCACGGGCGTGCCCAGCGCCTCGACGAGGGCGAGCGCCCCACCGGGCGCGGCCCACGTCAGCAGTCGCGTGCCGTGGGCCAGGAACCGCCAGGCCAGCGGCGTCCCCGCGGGGACGTTGAACGAGTCGCCCGGCACCAGCACCCGGCTGGCGCCGCCCAGCCAGACCTGCGCGCTGCCGCGGACCAGGACGAAGGAACGCTGCTGGTCGCGGTGGACGTGGTGGTCGGTGAACGCCCCGCGGGGGCCGTCGACCCACGCGGCGTCGAACAGCCCGCCGGTGTCGGCGGCCCGGGCGAACACCGTCCACAGCTGGCCGTCCAGCTCGTAGCGGTGCCCCTCGCCGTGGGCGACGTAGTACGGCACCGGCTCGCCCGGCAGCGCGCCGCGCACCGGCGCCAGCCGGTGCACGGTCTCCAGGTCGACGCTCACGCGGTCTCCTTCCCCAGCAGGTGGCGGGCGAGGAAGTCGCCCACCTCGTCGTACGAGAACGTCGCGGGGCCGCTGCGCTCGCCCCGGCCGGGCAGGAACTCCCGGACGGTGGAGGAGGCGCTGCCCTCGCGGTCCAGCCGCCCGTCGTCGAAGACGCGCGGCCCGGGCACCTCCACGGCGCCGGCGGGGTTGAGGAACCCGTGCCGGTACCCGTCGAGCAGGTGCAGGGTGCTCTCCACGCCGGCGGCGACGAGGGCCTCGTGCAGCAGGACGCTCTGGTCCGGGCGCACGAGGACGTCCGCGGTGCCGTGCGCGACGTGGAACGGCGGTGCGGCGGCGGTCACGTGCGTCAGGGGCGATGCCGCCCGCGCCGCCTCGCGCCGCTCGGCCGGCGGGCCGCCCAGCAGCCGCGCCTCGGGCGCGTTCGCCCCGCTCATCGCCGGCGGGGCCGAACCGGCGGAGTCGGCCACCACCCGCTCCAGGTCGACGGGCCCGTAGCCCTCGGCGACGGCCTGCACGTCGGCACCGGGCTCGTCGTCGCCGACGTCCTCACCGGGCAGCACCCGCACGTGACCGGTGACGCCGGCCAGCGCGGCCAGGTGACCGCCCGCGGAGGAACCCCACAGGCCGATCCGGGTGCCGTCCACGCCCAGCGCGGCGGCCTCGCGGCGCAGGTGCCGGACGGCGGCGCGCACGTCGTGCAGCTGCGCGGGGAAGAGGGCCTGGCCGCTGAGGCGGTACTCGATGCTCGCCATCGCGATGCCGCGGGCGGCGAAGAAGCGCGTCAGGTCGGGCGCGAGGTGCCGGTCGCCGGTGAACCACCCGCCGCCGTGCAGCCACACCACGACCGGCGGGGGCCCGGACGGGCCCCCGGCGGTCGCGGGGAGCACGAGGTCCACCAGCAGGGGGCTGCCGTCCCGCTCGGCGAACACCAGGCCGGTGCGGGTGGGGGCTTCGTCGCTCATCCGCAGCATCCTGCGCGACGGAGCGCGTCAGCACCAGGACGCGGTTCGCAACGACCGTGAGGGAGAACCTCACGGTGGCGGGGTGGCGCCGAAGCGCCCGGCCTGCTCGCGGGCGACCGCCAGCGCCACCCGCTCCAGGGTCCCCAGCGCCCGGCGGGGGTCACCGGCCCGGTGCACCAGCCCCACCGTCACCTCCGGGACGTCGCGGATCGGCACGAACCGCAGGTCCGAGCGCGCGTGGGAACGGGCCAGGGTGGCGCCGGCGATGTTGACGGCCAGGCCCGCCGCGCACAGGTCCAGCACCTCCTCCAGCGTCGCGGCCGCCGGGTCCACGCGCGGGCGGCGACCGTCGGGGCGGGGGCTGACGAACCAGGCGTCGAGCGTGGCGTCGTCGTCGGCGACCCCGACGAACCGCTCACCGGTCGTCTCCCCGATGCCGACGTCGCGGCGCCCGGCCAGCCGGTGCCCGGCGGGCACCACCAGCACGCGGCCCTCGCCCCACAGCGGCACGGCCCGCAGGTCCTGCGCCGCGGGCAGGGTCACCGCCGGCACCAGCGCGACGTCCACCCGCTCCGAGCGCAGCGCCCGCAGGGACTCGGCGAAACCCAGCCGGCGCAGTTCCCAGCGCACGTCCGGCAGCTCGCGCGCCGCCGCCGCCAGGACCGCCGAGCACAGCGGCCCACCGGCCACCAGGCCGACCACCACCCGCTCGCCCGCCTCCCGGCGCTGCCGCGCCCACGCCTGGACCTCGTCCACGGACCCCACGGCCCGGCGGGCCAGCGGCAGCAGCTCGACCCCGGCCGCGGTCAGCTCCACGTGCCGGGAGGTGCGGTGGAACAGGCGGGTCTGCAGCCGCTGCTCCAGGCCGGCGACCTGCTGGCTCAGCGAGGGCGGGGCGACGTGCAGGCGCTGGGCGGCGCGCGTGAAGTGCAGTTCCTCCGCCACGGCCAGGAAGCAGCGCAGCTGCTGGACGGTCAGGTCCACGACCGGCCCTCAGCGCCGCGGGGTGCGGCGCACCAGCAGGAACAGCGCGACGTTCACCGCGGCCAGGAGGTAGGCCGTGCCCAGGGTCAGGCCCAGGCCGGCCGGACCCGCGGGCAGGGCCGCGACCGCCACGCACCCGGCGGCCACCAGCGCGGCCACCGCCCACCCGCACACCAGCACCGGCCGCGAGCGCGAGCGGTGGCGCACCGCGGTGCGCACCGCCGGCGGGTACGTCGCCCACCGGGCCCGCCACCACCGCACGGCCAGCGCCGCGGCCACCGGCAGCACCACCCACCGCGCCGGGACGGCAGGGGCCAGCTCGTGCTGCAGCACCGAGGCCAGGGCCACCGCGAGCATGACCAGCACCGCCGTCCACCACACCCCCCGGCACAGCCGCAGCGCCAGCACGTCCACGTTGTGCCGGCTCACCGCCTGCTGCGGGTCGGCGGCCAGGGAGGAGTCCAGCAGCCACGCCGCCCCGCGCACGCCGCGGCCCCGGAACGCCAGCACGGCGAGGTTGTTCAGCGCCTCGGCGTGCTGCGGGTCGAGCCGGACGACCTCCTCGTAGCACTCGCGCGCCGTGCCGGGCGAGCGCCGGGAGTGGTGCGCCAGCCCCAGCGCGAACCACGCGTCCGCCTCGTCGGGCCCGGCCTCCACGGCGCGCTGCGCCACCGTCAGCGCCTCCGCGCGCCGGCGCACCGCCAGCAGCGCCTCGGCCAGCACCACCAGGGACGCCGGCTCGCCCGGGGCGCAGCGCACCGCCTCGCGGGCGGCCCGCACCGCCTCGCGCCGCCGGCCCAGCCCGCTCAGCGCCAGGCTCACCAGCCGGTGGCCGCGCTCATCACCCGGTTCGGCCGCCACCGCCGCGCCGGCCGCCTCCAGCGCCGCCGCCGGCCGGCCCAGCGCGAGCTCCGAGACCGCCACCACGCGCAGCGCGACGGCGTGGGCGGGCTCCACCGCCAGCACCCGGCGCGCGCCGGCCAGGGCCCGCTCGTGCTGCCGGGCCGTGGCCAGGGCCACCGCGCGCTGCGCCTCGAGCTCGACGGCGCCGGCCGCCGGAGCGCCCGGCCCCGGGTGGGCGTCCGGTGACGGGCCCGCGGGCGCACCCGTCACAGCATCCGCCGCTGCTTCAGGTGCGCCAGCAGCTCGTCGTAGGTGCCGTCGGAGTTCGCGTACAGCGCCACGTTGCGGGCGCCGTCGAACCAGGCGTGGGTGGAGGGGCGGACCTGGCGCAGCGCCGCCTTGAGGTCGCCGTCGCGGACCGGCCGGGCGGTGCCCGAGCGCAGCGAGTCCCGCAGCGCCTCCTCCACGGCCGTCTGCGCCAGGTGCGCCAGGTCCGCGCCCGAGAACCCCTCGGTGCGCGCGGCTGCGCGGCGCAGGTCCAGCCCCTCGGTGGGGCGGTCCCGGAACTCGCGCGCCAGGACGGCCTCCCGGGCCACCTCGTCCGGCGGCAGCACCAGCACGGTGCGGTCCAGGCGCCCGGGGCGGCGCAGCGCCGCGTCCACGTCCCACGGCGCGTTCGTGGCGGCCAGCACGAACACGCCCTCGTTGTCGGTGTCCACCCCGTCCAGCTCGGACAGCAGCTGCTGCACGGTGGTGCGCATCGCGGCGGTGGCGCGCGAGCGCGCCCCGCCCAGCCCGTCGACCTCGTCGAGGAACAGCACGCACGGGGTGTTGCGCCGGGCTCGCTGGAACAGGGCGTGCAGGTTCTTCTCGCTGTTGCCGATCCACATGTCCAGCACGTCCGACAGGCCCACCGAGATGAAGTGCGCGCCCAGCTCGCCGGCCAGGGCGCGCGCCAGGAAGGTCTTGCCGCACCCGGGCGGGCCGTACAGCAGCAACCCGCCGCGCAGGCTCTTGCCGTACATCTCCCGCAGGCGCGCGTCCCGCGCCGGCCCCAGGAACGCCACCTCCAGGCGGTCCTTGACGTGCTCCATGCCGGCGACGTCGGCGAGGGTCACGCGGGGCCGCTCCACCTCGGCGGCCGGCTCGCCGGGCTCGTCGCCGACGGGCACGGCGATGGGGCCCAGGTCCCGCTCGGCCCGGTCCCAGTCGTAGTCCGGTTGCCCGGCCTCCTCGGCTGCGGGAGGTGCCGGGTCCTCGGCTCGACCGGGAGCCGGAGCCGGAGCCGGCGGGTCGGGGACGGCGGGACCGCCCAGCGCGCGCTGCATCAGCGACCGCGCCGCGGCGGAGGACGGGTCGGCCAGCAGCGCCCTCGACAGGTGCGCCAGGGCCTCGTCCGCCCGGTCCGCCTCCAGCAGCAGCGAGGCCACGTGCACGCGCAGCGGCACGTCGTCCGGGGCGGCGTCCACCGCCGCCAGCAGGCTGCGGATCAGCGCGGGGTCGGCCACGGGACGCCCTCTCTCCTCGACGGGACCGGCACCACCGGCCCGGCCGGGAACCACGGTAGGGCAGCCGGCCGACACCGTCCGGCGTCCTGGCGCCGTCCCCGGCGGCGTTCGCCCGGACGGGTGAACCGCGCGCTCACCGCACGCACCCGTGGTGCCGCCCACCCTCAAGGACCCCGGTACGGCGCCCGAACCCGTCTCCAGGACACCCCGCACCGGGCGGGGCCGGTGCGGTGGAGGTGCGGGATCGTGCGACGGGACCACGCGGGAGCCGGGCGCGGTCTGCGCCGCGCGCTGAGCTGCCTGCTCGCCGCCGGGGCGCTGGCGGGAACCGCCGCGGGCACGGCGGTCGCCGCGCCCGCCGCCGTCCCCGCCACCGCGACCGCGACGCTGAACTCCGCGCTCGCCGCGCCCGACACCGACCTGGGCACCCAGAAGCGCCAGGTCGTCGCCGGCATCAACGCCGAGCGCGCAGCGCGCGGCCTCGCCCCGCTGACCGAGTTCGGGGACGTCTCGGCCGTCTCGCAGCGCTGGGCCGAGGCGCAGGCGGCCAGCGGTTCCTACCGGCACAACCCGGACTTCTCCGGTCAGCTCGCCGGGTACTCGGGCAAGGGCGAGATCATCCACCTGAGCTACCAGAACCGCACCGACGGGAACTGGGCCGTGAACGGGTGGATCGGTTCCCCCTCGCACCACGCCATCATGCTGGGCGACTTCACGGGGATGGGTGTCGGCATCGCCGTCGGGCCCGCGCGCGTGCCGAACGCGCAGACCGAGATCTACTACGTGGTGAACACCGTGAAGGGAACCCGGCCGGCCACCACCACGGTCTCCGCCCCGGCCACCGTGACCTTCTCGAACCGCGGCGTCACCCACCGCCTGCAGGGCGCGATCCTGTCCCGGTACCAGGGGACCGGCGGCCCCGGCAGCGCCCTCGGCCTGCCCACCACGTCCGAGCTCGCCGCCCCCGACCGCACCGGGCGCTTCGCCCACTTCGACGGCGGCTCGATCTACTGGACGCCGAGCACCGGCGCCCAGGTCGTGCGCGGCGCCATCCGCGGCGCCTGGTCGAGCCTCGGCTGGGAGAACTCCGCCGTGGGGTACCCCACCGGGGAGGAGTTCGCCATCCGCGACGGCGGCCGCGTGCAGCGGTTCGCCCGCGGGCTCGTCTACTGGACGCCGAAGCTGGGCGCGCACGAGGTGCACGGGGCGTTCGGCGGCACCTACGCCGCCCAGGGCTGGGAGAACGGTTCGCTCGGTTACCCCCGCACCGGTGAGTACGCGGTGAAGGGCGGTGTTCGCCAGGAGTTCCAGGGCGGCACCCTGACGTGGGACCGCGTCAGCGGCCGCGTCACCCGTTCCTGAACCCCGCACCGGGGGGTGACGCCCCCGGCGCGGTCCCGCACCCACCGGGCCCCGGGGCAGCGGCCCTCAGAGGAGCGGCACGACCCCCGCCAGCAGCGCGGCGCAGCGCGGCGCCGCCTCGCGCCCGGCCTCCAGCACCTCCTGGTGCGACAGCGGCTGGTCCGACACCCCGGCCGCGAGGTTCGTCACCAGGGAGAACCCCAGCACCTCCAGGCCCGCGTGCCGGGCCGCGATCGCCTCCAGCGCCGTGGACATGCCCACCAGCGTCGCGCCCAGCACCCCCGCCATGCGCACCTCGGCGGGAGTCTCGTACTGGGGGCCGTGGAACTGCGCGTACACGCCCTGCGGCAGGCCCGAGTCCACGGTGCGGGCCAGGGCGCGCAGCCGCGAGGAGTACAGGTCCGTCATGTCCACGAACGTCGCCCCCTCCAGCGGGGTGGCGCCGGTGAGGTTCAGGTGGTCGGCGATGAGCACCGGCGAACCGGGACCCACCGACGGGTCCAGGCCCCCGCAGCCGTTCGTCAGGACCACCGTGCGGCAGCCCGCCGCGGCGGCGGTGCGCACGCCGTGAGCGACGGCCCGCACCCCGCGGCCCTCGTAGAAGTGGGTGCGCGGCAGCACCAGCGCCGCCAGCGGCTCGTCGTCCTCGCGCGGCACCCGGATCGAGCGGATCGTGCCCGCGTGCCCCACCACCGCCGGCAGGGTGAACCCCGGCACCTCGCTGCCCGGCACCTCCGCGACGACCTCGCCCAGCCGGTCCGCCGCCGACGCCCACCCCGAACCCAGGCACAGCGCCACGTCGTGGTGGGGCACGCCCGTCAGCTCCGCCACGCGCGCGGCGGCGCGGGCGGCGAGGTCGAAGGGGTCGTCGGCGTGGCCGGTGGAGTGGCGGGCGGGAGGCGCGGCTTTCGTCACGACGTTCACCCTAGGTCGTCGTCGCGGCCGTGCCGGCGCTCGGGCGCGTCGTCGCCCCGCGCGTCGCCGTCCCCGTCGCCGTCCCCGTCCCCGTCCACCCGTGCGGCCAGGTCGTCCAGGACCAGCCCCTCGCGCGGCACCGACCCGGAGCGGTAGCCCGCGCGCGCCAGCACGTGCCCCGACACGGGCGCGGTCAGCACCTGGAACGCCGCCACGAGCAGCAGCGTCACGACGGCGGGCGCGCTGTCGGTGAACTGCAGCCCGACGCCCAGCAGCACCAGCAGCAGCCCCAGCACCTGCGGCTTGGTGCCGGCGTGCATGCGCAGCCACAGGTCCCCGAAGCGCGCCAGGCCCACCCCGGCGCTGACGGCGAACAGCGCGCCGAGGACCACCAGCACGCCCGAGACCACGTCCAGGACCCCCGCGACGCTCACCGGTCGTCCCGCCCGACGAAGCGCGCCACGGCGACGGACCCGGCGAAGCCCAGCAGCGACAGCACCAGCAGCACCGGCAGGTAGGCGGTGCTGCCGCGGTCGGCGGCGACGACGGCCACCCCGCACAGCAGGATCGCCACGAACACGTCGACCGCCGCGGCGCGGTCCAGCGTGGTCGGCCCGCGCACCAGCCGGACCGCCACGAGCACGGCGGCCAGCCCCAGCAGCGCCAGGGCGGACCACGTGAACACCCCCGTCACGGCGTCCTCCCCTCCCGCGGGCCGCCCCGCGCCGGCGGCAGGGCCCGCCGCACCCGTGCCTCCAGCTGCAGCACCTGGTCCCGGACGCCCCCGGCCAGGTCGTCGGGGGAACCCGTCACGGGCACGTGCACGTACAGGGTGGCGCTGGGGACGTCGATGTCCACCGTCAGCGTCCCGGGCACCAGCGTCAGCAGCTGCGCCGTGGTCACCACCACCGCGTCGGAGCCGTCGCGCAGCCGCACCGCGACGATCGCGCCGGCCGGCTGCGGCCCCGGCCGCACCGACAGCCACGCGATCTGGACGCTCGAGCGCGCGAGGTCCGCGGCGACGTGCGCGGCCAGCAGCAGCAGACCCACCGGTGAGGGGCGCCGCTCCGCCCGCACCGCCGGCAGCGGGAAGACCCTCGCCAGCACCAGCACCACGAGGACCCCGCCCAGCAGGTTCAGCGCGGTCACCGAACCCCACAGGGCCAGCCAGACCACCAGCATCGCGGCCCCCACCAGCCAGCGCGACCACCTCACGGCTCACCCCCGGCGTCGTCCACGCCGCCCACGACGCGCAGGAAGCGCTGCGCGTCGAGGGTGTCGGCGGCGGCGCCCTCGGCGATGCTCAGCAGCGGGCCGCCGGCCAGCGACAGCGCGGTCACGGCCACCACCGCGCCCGTCGTCGCGGCCACCATGGTGCGGCGCGGTCGCCGGTCGGCGACCGGTCCGCCGTCGCGCTCGCCCGTGTGCTCGCCCGTGTGCTGCCGGGCGTGCTGCTCGACGTCCTGCTCGGTGCCGTGGGCGAACCCCAGCCGCCCGGCCCAGAACACCGCGGACCAGGCCCGTGCGATCGCGTACAGCGTCAGCAGGCTGGTGACGACCGAGGCGACCACCAGCACCCACGCGTCCCAGCGGCCGTCGGCGACCCCGGCGCGCAGCAGCGCCAGCTTGCCCAGGAACCCCGAGAACGGCGGGATGCCCGCCAGGTTCAGCGCGGGCAGCAGGAACAGCACCGCCGTGCCCGGTGCGAGCGCCGCCAGCCCGCCGAGCCGCTGCAGCGAGGTGGTGCCCGTGCGGTGCTCCACCAGCCCCACCACGAGGAACAGGGCGGTCTGCACGAGGATGTGGTGCACGGCGTAGAACACCGCCGCCGCCACGCCCGCGGCGCTGCCCAGCCCGATGCCGAAGAGCATGTAGCCGATGTGGCTGACCAGGGTGAACGACATCATCCGGCGCAGGTCGTGCTGCACGACGGCGCCGCAGATCCCCACCACGAGCGTCGCCAGCGCCACCGCCAGCAGCAGCACCCGCAGCGTGCCCGGCCCGAACAGCAGGTCGTGCGTGCGCACGATCGCGTACACGCCCACCTTCGTCAGCAGGCCCGCGAACACCGCCGCCACGGGCGCGGCCGCCGCCGGGTAGCTGTCCGGCAGCCACCCCGACAGCGGGAACGCGGCCGCCTTGATGCCGAACGCCACCAGGAGCACCAGCTGCAGCGCCGTCGCCACCGCCGGCGGCAGCGCGGCGATCCGCCCGGCCAGGTCCGCCATCGCGACCGTCCCGGTGGCCGCGTACACCAGCCCCACCCCGGTGAGGAACACCAGCGACGAGACCAGCGAGACGACGACGTACGTGGACGCCGCACGGATCCTGGCCCCCGTGCCGCCCAGTGCCAGCAGGACGTAGCTGGAGGTCAGCAGCACCTCGAAACCCACGTACAGGTTGAACAGGTCGGCGGCCAGGAACGCGATGCAGACGCCGGCGGTCAGCGCCAGGTAGGTGGGGTGGTAGATCGACACCGGGGTCGAGCGCTCGTCCCCGGTGCGCCCCTGGCCGATGGAGAACACCATCACCACCAGGGTCACCACCGAGGACGTCAGCAGCACCAGCGCCGAGAGCCGGTCCGCGACCAGGCCGATGCCCACCCCGGCGGGCCAGCCGCCCACCGTCACGTGCTGCGGCCCCTCGGTGACGGCGAGCACCAGCAGCGCCGCGGAGGTCGCCACGACGCCGGACAGCACGGTCAGGGTCACCGCGCGCTGCGCGCGGGGGCGCCGGCCCAGCACGAACGTGACGGCGCACCCGAGCAGGCACAGCAGCACCGGCAGCGGCACCAGGACCCTCACGGCTCCCGCCCCCCCTCGGCCGCGTCCTCGTCCTCGCCGCGGACGCGCCGGTGCGGACCGGCGTCGCGCACCACGTCGTCGCCGTCCAGGCGGCTCAGGCGGTACGCCAGCGCCAGCCCGAACGCCGTCACGGCGAAGGTGATGACGATGGCGGTGAGCACGAACGCCTGCGGCAGCGGGTCGGCCGCCGAGGACAGGGTCGCCTCGGTGACCTCCCCGCCGACGCCGAGCACGGGGGCGGGCCCCGCCGGGCCGGCGGCGGCCACGATCAGCAGGTTGACCCCGTTGCTGGTGACCACGAAACCCAGCACCACCCGGCTCAGGTGCCGGGAGGTCATCAGGTAGACGCCGGTGGAGACCAGTGCGGCCACGGCGACGGTGAGGACGACGGTGGGGCTCACGCGGACACCCCCTCGGGGACGTCGTCGGGGTCCACGTCGCCGGGCCCGGCGTCGCGCTCGTGCTGCGCGTCCACGCCGGCGCCCAGGCTGCGCAGCACGTCCAGCACGGTGGCGACCACGACGAGGTACACCCCGACGTCGAAGCCCAGCGACGTCACCAGGTGCACGTCGCCCAGCACCGGCAGGTGCAGGTCCAGCACGGCGCTCTCGAACGCCCCGGCGCCCAGCGCCAGCGGGGCCAGGCCGGCGACGCCGGCGATGAGCAGCCCCAGGCCCAGCAGCACCCCGGCGTCCACGCGCGCGGCCTCCCCGAGCTCGTAGCGGCCGCCGGCCGCGTAGCGCAGGAACAGGGCCAGACCCGCGACCAGGCCGGCGGCGAACCCGCCGCCGGGGCGGTCGTGCCCCACCAGCAGCAGGTGCACCGACAGCACCATCACCACGCCGAACACCAGCCGCACCGCTGCCTCGACCACCGCCGATCGCCGACCCGGGGGCAGCGTGCCCGCCGCCGTCAGCCACGGCCGCTGCGGGGCGCTGTCCGGTCCCGGGTGCAGGTCCTCCTCCTCGCGCCAGCTGGAGGCGAGCGCCGCCTCGTCGGCCTCGTCGGCCTCGCGCAGCCCGGGGGCGCGCCCGGTGCGGTGCCGCAGGAAGACCATGCTCGCCACGCCCGTCGCCGCCGCCGTCAGCACGGTGATCTCCCCGAAGGTGTCCCAGGCGCGCACGTCCACGAGGATCACGTTCACCACGTTCTCCCCGCCGCCCTCCTCCACCGCCAGGCGCGCCACCAGGTCCGCGACCGGCTCGGCGGTGCGTGCGGACAGCGCCACCGCCGACAGCAGGGCGGCGACCACCCCGGCACCCGCGGCGGCGGCCACCCGCACCGCGCGCGAGGGACCGCGCCCGCCGCGTCCGGCCCCCGGCTCGAACCGCGGCGGCAGGCGGCGCAGCACCAGCAGCGCCACCGCCAGCGTCACCGTCTCCACCAGCGCCTGCGTCAGCGCCAGGTCCGGGGCGCCCGCCACGACGAACAACCCGGCCAGCGCGTACCCGGAGACCCCCACGACGAGGAACGCCGAACGCCGGCTGCGCACCGCCGCGGCCGCGACCGCGCCCGCCACGCACAGCGCCGCCAGCAGCGGTTGCGCCGGCGCGTCCCACGCCCGCCACTCGCTCGGCCAGGCGCCCGCGGCCAGCGCCAGCACCAGGCCCGTGCCCGGGCCGACCACCAGGACCGCCGCCACGACCAGCACGTACTGCGGCAGCGAGCCGCGCTGGTGGGCGCGCGTGGTGCTCGCCGCCACCGCGTCCAGGGCCCGCAGCGCCTCGTCCTGCACCCGCCCGGTCGTCAGCTCCCGCAGCGGGCGCACCGCCAGCCGTTCCTGGGCGCGCAGCACCGGCCCGCGGGCCGCGACCAGCAGCGCGCCGCCGCCCAGCGCGACGGCCGAGGCCGCCAGCGCGGGGGTGAGGCCGTGCCAGAGGGTCAGGTGGTACGGCTCGGCGCCCTCGGCGGGGCGGTCCGCCACCACCGCCGAGACCAGCGCGTCCACCGGGCCCGGCACCAGCCCGAGGACCAGGCCGCCCAGCGCCCCGGCGGCCGCCGGCAGCACCATCGCCGCACCGGGCCCGTGCAGCGGGGTGGGGTCGGCGCCGGGCCGGTCGCCGAAGGCGCCGAGCACGAACCGCGCGCTGTAGGCGGCGGTGAGGACCGACCCGGCCACCAGCACCACCAGGACGACCCGCTCGGCGGCGCCGCCGTGCGCGGCGAACGCCTCGAAACCCGCCTCGTGGGTGATGAACCCCAGCGTCGGCGGCACCCCCGCCATCGACGCGGCCGCCGCGATCGAGACGAGGAGCAGGGGACGGGCGCTGCGGTGCAGCCCGGACAGCTCCCGCACGTCGCGGGTGCCCGCCGCGTGGTCGATCGCCCCGGCGACCATGAACAGCGCGGACTTGAACATCGCGTGCGCCAGCAGCAGCCCGGCGCCGGCCAGGGCCGCCGTGCGCCCGCCGGCGCCCAGCAGCACCACCATGAACCCCAGTTCGCTGACGGTGCCGTGGGCCAGCAGCAGCTTGAGGTCGTGCTGGCGCAGGGCCCGCCAGGCGCCCACCAGCATCGTGGCGCCGCCGACCACGACGGTCGCGGTGCGCCACAGCGGGACCTGCTCGAACACCGGGGCGAAGCGGGCCACCAGGTACACCCCGGCCTTCACCATCGCCGCGGCGTGCAGGTACGCGCTGACCGGGGTGGGGGCCACCATCGCCCCCGGCAGCCAGGCGCTCACCGGCAGCAGCGCCGACTTCGTCACCGCCCCCACGAGCAGCAGCGCCGCGGCCACCGACACCGCGGCCGTCGGTTCCGGCGGGGAGGCCAGCAGTTCCGAGATCCGGGTGGTGCCCGCTTCGGACGCCAGCAGCAGCACGCCCACCAGCAGCGCCAGGCCACCGGCCGTCGTCACCAGCAGGGCGTGCACGGCCGCGCGGCGCGCCTCGCCGCTGCGCCCGCCCGCCCCGACCAGCCACCAGCTCAGGACGGTGGTGACCTCCCAGAACACGTACAGCAGCACCAGGTCGTCGGCCAGCACCAGCCCGAGCATCGCCCCGGCGAAACCCAGCAGCGCCGGCACGGTGCGCACCCGGTCGCCGGCCTCCTCCTCGCCGGCGAAGTACCCGGCGCTGTAGGCGAGCACGAGCGCGCCGACCCCGGCCACGACGAGCACCAGCAGGCCGGACAGCGCGTCCAGGCGCAGCGCCACCGACAGGTCCAGGCCCGGCACCCACGGCAGTTCAGCGGTGCGCACCGCCGAGGTGCCGTCCACCGCCCACACCCGCGACAGCCACACCACGGCGGCCAGCGGGGCCAGCGCGGTCAGCAGGACGCCGCGGGTGCCCCAGCGTCGCACCACCGGCACGGCGAGCAGGGCACCCGCCGCGTGCAGCAGCAGCAGGACGACCATGGTGCGGCCACGCTAGGGGGGACCGGCCGACCCGGCCCGCCGAAACCCGGCCCGCCGGGAGGGGCCGCCGCTCAGGCGTCGTCGGAGCGGCAGGGCCGTGCGCGCAGCGCCAGCACGTAGTCGTGCGGGGCGCCGCCGGCCTCGGCCGCGTCGGCCAGGCCGCCGAGGTAGCTGGCGGTGGGCAGTCCGCCCTCGTAGTCGTCCAGCACGTACGTCCAGGCCACCACGTCGCCGTCGAGGGTCTTCACCCGCACCTTCACCTTGCGGAACACGCCCAGGGCGGCGCCCTCCAGCTCGTCCAGGAGCTCGGCGTCGGCCTCGGCGATGTCGTACAGCGCCACGTACACCTGGTCGCCGGGGGCCTCCACCACGGTGGCGACCGGCCCGCGCCAGCTGCGGGCCTCCCCGCCGAACGTCAGCCGCCAGTCCAGCAGCCAGCCCGTCGACCGCAGCGGCGAGTGCGGCGCTTTGCGCGCCATCGCCTCGGGGTCGAGGTTGCTGGCGTACGCGGCGTAGGCGGGCACGTGAGCGGGCACGAGGGTGAACTGTAGGACGCCGGGCGCCGTTCCGGTCGCGCGGCGTGCTCCGGAGGTGACCGGTGTCGGGACCGTGGGGGAGCATGGTCCCGTGAGTCCCCAGAGCGCGTCCCCCATCGCCCAGCGCCAGCGCGTCGCCGTCCTCGGCGGCGGGCCCGGCGGGTACGAAGCGGCGCTGGTGGCCGCCCAGCTGGGCGCCGACGTCACCGTCGTCGAGCGCCAGGGCCTGGGCGGGTCCACCGTGCTGACCGACGTCGTGCCCTCCAAGACCCTCATCGCCACCGCCGAGACCATGACCACGGTGGGCGGTGCCACCGAGCTCGGCGTCCGCTTCCCCGGCGGCCCCACCCGGGACACCGAGCCCGCCGGGGCCGTCAGCGTGGACCTGGCCCGCGTGCACCAGCGCGTGAAGTCGCTGGCCCTGTCGCAGTCGGCGGACGTGCGCGCCCGCCTGGAGAAGGAGGGCGTGCGCATCCTGCGCGGCGACGGGCGCCTGGACGGCCCGAACGCCCTGCTCGTGACCGACGGGCCCGACGCGGGCGAACGCGCCGAGGCCGACGTCGTGCTCGTCAGCACCGGCTCCAGCCCCCGCACGCTGCCGGACGCGCAGCCCGACGGCGAGCGCATCCTCACCTGGAAGCAGGTGTACGACATCGAGGAGCTGCCCGAGCACCTCATCGTCGTCGGCTCCGGCGTCACCGGCGCCGAGTTCGCCAGCGCCTACGACGCCCTCGGCGCCCACGTCACCCTCGTCTCCAGCCGCGACCGCGTGCTGCCCGGCGAGGACGCCGACGCCGCCGAGGTCCTGGAGGAGGTGTTCCGGCGCCGGGGCATGGACGTCGTCTCCCGCACGCGCGCGCAGAAGGTCGAGCGCCACGGCGACACCGTGACCGTGACCCTGTCGGACGGGCGCACCCTGGAGGGCTCGCACTGCCTGGTCGCGGTCGGCGCGATCCCCAACACCGCCGGCATCGGGCTGGAGGAGGCGGGGGTGTGGACGTCGGAGTCGGGGCACGTCGACGTCGACAAGGTCTCGCGGACCTCCGCGCGCGGCGTGTACGCCGCCGGCGACTGCACCGGCGTGTTCCCGCTGGCGTCGGTGGCGGCCATGCAGGGCCGCATCGCGATGTGGCACGCCCTGGGCGACACCGTCGCCCCGCTGAAGCTGCGCTCGGTGTCCGCCAACGTGTTCACCTCCCCGGAGATCGCCACCGTGGGGTGGACGCAGAAGCAGATCGACTCCGGCGAGGCGCAGGGCGAGATCGTCAAGCTGCCGCTGTCCACGAACGCGCGCGCCAAGATGCTCGGCATCCACGACGGGTTCGTGAAGCTGTTCTGCCGCAGCGGGTCCGGCACCGTCATCGGTGGCGTCGTGGTCGCCCCGCGGGCCAGTGAGCTCATCTTCCCGCTGACGCTGGCGGTGGACAAGCGCCTCAACGTCGACGACGTCGCGCACGCGTTCACGGTGTACCCGTCGCTGACGGGTTCGCTCGCCGAGGCCGCGCGGCAGCTGCACGTGACGGGGGAGTAGCGGGACGCCCGGTGGCGGTGCGCCGCCACCGGGCTCCTCCTCGACGCTGCCGCGGTCGGCGCGCCCGGTGCGGACGTGATGCACGCGACACGGCCCCGTGGCCTCGGGACGTGCCGGCGCGGCGTTGTGCGAGGGGCGGGTTCACCCCGGCCGGGCTGCTCCTGGTGAGGGTGCGTCCCGCGACGCCCCCCGAGCACCCACGAACGAGGCACGCATGAGCACCCCTGACGTCCACCAGCTGTGGAACCGCGTCGAACGCCGGCGCAGGCACCCGCGCACCGCGGTCGCGCTGCCGGACCTGCACCGGCTCACCCGCCACGACCTCGACGACGACTCGATCAGGGCGGCGACGGTCGTGGCGCTCGTCGGGCTCGGCACGGACCGGCTCACCGCTCTGCTCGACCTGCGTGACGCCCTGGCCGGCGGAGCGGCGGATGAGTGGGCCGACGCCTGGGCGCGCGAAGCGAGCTGACGACGCCGCGGGGGAGGGGTGGTTCAGGCGCCGACCGCCGCACCGTCAGCCCGGTGCGGTCTCCTCCAGGAAGTCGCGGTAGGTGCCGAGCACCCCGGGCGCCAGCAGCGCGCGCGGCCAGAACACCGCCGTGAGCAGGCCGAGGGCGACGGAGTCCTCCACGGCCGGGCGGGCCATCGAGTGCGCCGCGTGGAACCTGGCCACGGTGACGTCGTCGCCGAGCAGGCGCCGGTAGGTCGACTCGGTCTCGGCGACGTCGACGTTGCGGTCCTGCGTCCCCAGGGCCAGCAGGACGGGGACGTGCCGGCCGGCCGAGGCCCGCAGGTCCGCCGTCGCGTCGGAGCGGAAGTTGCGCAGCACGAAACCCCAGCGGTCGGCGCCCATCGGTTCGGGGTCCGTCGTCCGTGCCAGGTAGGTGGCGTGGTCGGCCCCGGACTCCAGGAGCTCGCGGGTGCGGTCGCTGACCTCCACGGCCTCCTGCCGCGCGGGCGCGGCAGCGCCGTCGTGGTCGAGCTCGGCGAGCAGGTTGAAGCGCCCTTGGCGCAGCCAGTTCACCGCGGGGCTGACCGCCACGACCGCGTCGACGTCCGTGCGGGACCGCACGACCTCCGGCAGCACCCAGCCCGCCTGGCTCGCACCCCAGAGCACGATCGTGCCCGTCGCCAGCCCCGGCTGCGCCGACGCCCAGTCCAGGACGTGGGAGACCTCCGCGGCGCGCTCGTCCATGTCCTGCCGCAGCCAGTCCCCCGTGGAGCCGCCCACCCCCGGCTTGCTCCAGGACAGCGTCGCGAAACCCGCGTCGGCGGCGGCCTCGAACCACGGCCGGTACAGGCCGTCGTGCGTCGCGTCGATCGGCCCGTCGCCGTGCACGAGCACCACGAGCCCGCGGGTCGTGCCCTCCGGGTGGGCGACGACCGCGTCGAGCGACCCGCCGGGCACCGGTACCCGCACTCGCTCCTCCTCGAAGCGGTACTCGTTGCCGACCACGAGGAGGAGGCCGAGCGCCAGGGCGAGGCCGGCGACGACCGGGACGACGCGAAGTATCTTCCTACGCACGTTCGTAGCGTATGCGATAGTAGGCGCGTGGACACCACCAGGGGCTTCACGCCCGGCGAGCGCCCGCGGGTGGGCGAGCTGTACTGGGAGGCGTTCGGCGCCAAGCTGTCGCGCGCCTTCCGCGACGTCGGGACGGGCCGGGCGGAGGTCACGGCCGCCCTGGTCGCCGACCGCTTCCTCCTCGCCCGGGACGGTGCCGACGTCCTCGGCGTGTGCGGCTTCCGCACGGCCGGCGGGGGAGCGGTGCACTGGTCCTGGCGCGCGACGCGGTCGCGGCTGGGCCGGTCGGCGGCGTTCAGGGCGACGGCCGTCCTCGCGCCCCTGGAGCGCGGCGACGTCCCCGGCGTCCTGGTCCTGGACGGCCTGTGCGTGGCGGCGGAGCACCGCGGCGCCGGCACCGGGTCGGCGCTGCTCGCCGCGGCGCTCGACCTCGCGGCCGCGCGCGGCGACCGGGCCGTGCAGTTGAGCGTGGCCGACACCAACCCCCGGGCGGAAGCCCTGTACCGGCGCCGGGGTTTCACCGTGGTCGGCCGGGGCGGGACCGGCCCGCTCGCCGGCCTCTACGGGTTCCGCCGCTACCTCACCCTGCAGCACCCCGTGGGAGGACGAGCGTGATCACCGGCGCGGAAGAGGCCGTGACGCCCTCGCCGCGGACGGTGATCGAGGCGACCGTGCCGCTGCGGGGCGAGGTCGGGCTCGACGTCGTCTACGGCACCGCCAACGCCGTCGGGCTGCGGGACCAGCCGGTCCGCCTCGCGATCCGCCGACTGGTCGCCGCCGGTGAGCTCGTGCAGGACGGCCGGGGCCGCGGCGGGAGCCTGCGGCTGACCGCCGCGGGGCGGGCGCGGATCGACCGCGACCGGCTGGCGCTGCGCCTGGCCAGGGCCCAGGACGTCGGGGCCGCACCGTGGGACGGCACCTGGCACCTGCTCGCGGTGAGCGTCGAGGAGTCCGCCCGGACCGTGCGGGACGCGCTGCGCCGCGACCTGGTCGCCGCCGGTGCGGCCGCGGTGTCCACCGGGTTGTACGTCAGCCCGCACGACCTGACCCCGCTGCTCGACGCGACCGACCGGCGCCACCTCGTCCTGGCCACCGCGGGGCACCTCGACGTGCGCGGCACGACCGAACCGCTCGCCCTCGCCGAGCAGCTGTGGCCGTCCGAACCGGTGGACCGGGCCTACGACGCCCTCGCCGGCGTGCTCGACCGGCCCCCCGCGCAGGACCCCCTCGTGCAGCAGGTCCGGCTGGCCGACGCCCTCGAGCGAGCCGTCCGCGGCGATCCGCTGCTGCCCCCCGAACTGCGTCCCGATCCGTGGCGACCGGCCCTGCTGCGCCGGCGCTGGTACGCGGCGTGGGAGTCGCTGGCCGACCGCCTCGGTGAACGCGCGCTGCACCGCGACTGGCTGGACGAGTGACGGGTCCTGCACCGGGCGCCCGGGGCGACGCCCGGTGCAGGAGCCGGTGCTGCCAGGGTCCGGGCGGGGCGCACGCCCACCGACGGCGTGCGGGTCAGGCGCCGACCGCCTCGCCGCGCACGGCCTCGCCGCCCTGCGCCGGGACCACCTGCCGCACCGGCCGGCCCCCGGCCCGCCGCCCCATCGCCCGCAGCGCCGCCGGCAGCACCAGGGCGCGCACCACGGTGGCGTCCAGCAGCACCGCCACCGCCAGCCCCACCCCGAGCTGCTTCAGCCCCGGGTCCGACAGCGTCCCGAACAGCGCGAACACCGCCACCATCACCGCGGCCGCGCTCGTCACCACGCCCGCGCTGCGCGCCACCCCCACCCGGACCGCCCGCGCGGGAGCGGAACCCGCGGCGAACTCCTCGCGCACGCTGGAGACCACCAGCACGTGGTAGTCCATCGACAGCCCGAACAGCACCACGAACATCAGCACCGGCAGGTACGCCACGACCGTTCCCGTGGACGTGAACCCCAGCAGGTCCTGCGCCCACGTGCCCTGGAACACCCCGGCCACCACCCCCAGGGCCGCCGCGCAGCTCAGCGTGTTCAGCAGCACCGTCACCAGCGCCAGCAGCGGTGAGCGGAACGCCACCGCCACCACCGCGAACGTCAGCGCCAGCACGAAACCCACCACCCACGGCAGCCGGTCCACCATCCAGCGCGCCAGGTCGCTGCCCGTGGCCACACCGCCGCCGACGGAGACCTCGGCGTCCGGCACCCGCTCGGCCACCGCGGGGCCGACCCGCTCCCGCAGCGCCGCGACCGCCCGGTCCGCCTCCGGCCCGGAGTCCACGCCGCTGTCCAGCGGCACCGTCACCACGTGGGTGCGCCCGTCGGAGGAGGAGGTCACCGGCGCCCCGCCCTCGCCGGCCCCGCGCTCGCCCGCGAGGTCCGCCAGCGCGGTGCGGGCCGCTCCCGCGGAGGCCGCCGGTGCGGTCACGACGACCTGCGCCGTCGGGCCCTGCGACGGGAACGCGCCCGTCAGCCGGTGCAGGGTCTGCACCGTCGGCAGCTCCCGGGGCAGCGCGTCGTCGCCGGGCAGGCCCGTGCGCAACCCGGCCAGGGGCAGGGTCAGCGCCACCAGCAGCCCCGCCCCCAGCACCAGCGAGAGCACCGGGCGCCCCGAGGCGGCGGCCGCCGCCCCGCCCCCCCGGGAGACCCGCTCCCCCCCCCCCGCCCCCCCGCCCCCGACCCCCCCCCCCCCCCCCCCCCCCCCCACCCCCCCCACCCCCCCCCCCCCCCCCCCCCCCCCCCCCGTCCCGGCGCCACGGCAGGCGCAGCGCGTCCACGCGATCGCCCAGCACGTCCAGCAGCACCGGCAGCAGCGTCGCCGAGGCCAGCACCGCCACCGCCACCACGAACGCCGCGCCCAGGGCCAGCGACGTGTACAACCCGCCGGCCACCAGCATCCCCAGCATCGACACGACCACCGTGGCGCCGGAGACGACCACGGCGTGGCCGGCGGTGCGGGTCGCCAGCAGCACCGCCGCGCGCACCGGCAGCCCCGAGCGCCGCGCCAGGCGGGCCCGGTGCAGCACGAACAGCGCGTAGTCCACCCCGACCGCCAGGCCGATGAGCACCGTCAGGCTCGTCGCCTCCTCCGCCACCGGGTGCACGTGGGAGACCAGGGCGCTGGCGCCCAGCGCCACGACGACCGCGACCACCCCCAGCAGCAGCGGGACGACGGCGGAGACGACCGAGCCGAACGCCAGCAGCAGCACCAGCAGCGTGATCGGCAGGCTCACCAGTTCCGCGCGGTGCAGGTCCCGCTCCAGGCGCCCGCCCACCTCCTCGCTGATCGAGGCGGACCCGACCTGCCCCACCACCACGTCCGGGCGCCCCAGTGCCGCGCGCAGCTCGTCCTGCACGGCCGCGGTGCGCCGCACCGCGGCCGGCACCCGCTCGACCGCCTCGGCGTACCCGGTCTCCGGGTCCACCGACAGCACCAGCGGCACCGCGAGGACCCTCCCGTCGGCCGAGCGCGCCACCTCGCCCACCTCGCGCACGAGGTCGTCGCCGCGGTGGGCGGAGGCCACCGCGGCGGCCGCCGCGGCCTCGGCCCCCCCGGGCAGCGGCCCGGCGCCCCCCCCCCCCGACACCAACACACTCACCGTAATCTCCTCCCCGAAAACCCCCCC